>CAZGWG010000034.1:16186-25511 GCA_964529165.1 uncultured Sphingobacterium sp. | reverse complement strand
GAGTATGGAGTGGGAATAGGGAATAGGGAATAGGGAATAGGGAAGGGAATCGGAAATAGGAACCTGATAGCTATCGGGTAGGAATAGAATAGGGAATGGGACATAGGGAGTATGTAAAATTCTCGACTTTTAATTCTTCTCTGCAGATCAAATCTGGTACCTCGTACCTTATGATTTAAAAAGTAGTGCTTACATCGAACTCACAATAAGTTATAATGCCGGATAAATAGCTTGTCTTAAAACCCAGATAAAAGAACCGGAAATGATTAACTTAAGGTCTGAAAAGTGATGCTCCCATTAATATGTATTTCATCAGATTCATTGACCTACCCCAATTTATATCCCCGCTACTCTATTCCCTGGATACATAAAATATCAGGCAAGCTTACCTACACACTCCCTTGTCCTTGTAAGCTTCCCCTCTTCATCTTAGTAATTTAAAAATCATCCCGGGCATAATCAGATTCTATCATTTTCAAATCAATTCCCTCTAAATCCATTATATTTATTCTAAAATCCTGAAAATGAAAAAACTCCTCATCTGTTTATTTCTGCCATTAAGTCTTTATGCTCAGGACCGTCCTTACGGAAAAATATGGGCAACACGTTCGCAGGTTATTGCCCAGCATGGAATGGCAGCGACATCACATCCTCTTTCAACCCAGGTTGCCCTGGATGTTTTAAAGGCCGGTGGTAATGCGATCGATGCGGCCATAGCAGCCAATGCAATGGAAGGAGTGGTTGAGCCTCATGTAAATGGAATCGGTGGCGATCTTTATGCCATTGTCTGGGATGCAAAAACAAAGCGATTATATGGTTTGAATGGTTCTGGTCGTTCACCAAAATCACTGAGCCTGGCCGAATTTCAAAAGCGTGGACTTACTCATATCCCATCCCGTGGACCATTGCCGGTAACAGTACCGGGTTGTGTGGATGCCTGGTTTGAACTGCATAAGAAGTTTGGTTCTATGCCTATGACTAAGTTGCTCGAAAAAGCAGTTTCTTATGCCAGAAATGGTTTTCCGGTCCATGGTGAACTGGCCTCCTCCTTAAAGAGTGTCCCGGCTTTATATGGTACATATCCAAATGTTGCTGCTCATTATTATCCTCAGGGCAAGGTACCGCAGGAAGGGGATGTTTTCAAGAATCCCAATCTTGCCAATACACTCGAACGGATTGGAAAAGAGGGTAGGGAAGTGTTTTATAAGGGGGATATGGCACATACCATAGACGCTTTTATGAAGAAGAATGGGGGCTTTCTGAGTTATGAGGATATGGCTGCACATACTTCCACCTGGATTGATCCTGTTTCGGTGAATTACCGGGGCTATGATGTATGGGAATTGCCTCCTAATGGGCAGGGGATAGCGGCATTACAAATGCTCAATATTCTGGAAGGTTATGATTTTTCAAAGATCAAATTGGGCAGTGCCGAGCATATACACTTGTTTACTGAGGCAAAAAAGCTTGTTTTTGAAGATCGTGCGAAATATTATGCTGATATAGAATTTGCAAAAGTTCCGGTAAAAGAGCTGATCTCTGAGGCCTATGCAGCACAGCGCAGAAAACTGATCGATCCGGTTAAAGCATCAGTGCTTCCCGAGGCTGGTAATCCGGCTTTGAAGGATGGAGATACTATTTATCTTACAGTTGCCGATAAGGACGGGAATATGGTTTCTCTGATCCAGAGTAATTTTAGAGGTTTTGGCTCGGGGATGATGCCCGATGGACTTGGTTTTATGTTTCAGGATCGCGGAGAATTATTCAACGTCGCAAAAGCCGGAGAAAATAATACTTATGCACCCGGAAAGCGACCGTTTCATACCATTATTCCGGCATTTATGACCAAAGACGGTCAGCCTGTGATGAGTTTTGGGGTTATGGGCGGATCTTTTCAGCCATTGGGCCATGTGCAGATTGTGATGAATGTGGTTGATTTCGGATTAAATATTCAGGAAGCAGGCGATTTTCCGAGGATTAATCATGAAGGATCTTCAGAACCTACCGGCGAAGGAATGGCCCCTAAGGGAGGCATGATCACCCTTGAAAGTGGTTATCCTTATGATGTGATCAGGGAATTGATGCAGAAAGGTCATCAGGTTGGATACATCAACGGGATGTATGGTGGCTATCAGGCTATACGCTGGGATCCGGTTCGGAAAGTTTATTTTGGAGCGTCAGAATCACGGAAGGACGGGCAGGCCGCAGGGTATTAATCAGGCATTGGGTTATGAGTTAAGGGCTATCATGTTCCTTAATATCATGCCTTAAAGTCTATCATCTAAGATGACACTATGAATACTGATCTTTTATCTTAGAAATCTAATCTTTAAATTTATTTCTATTAAAGTATCAATACCTGTATATGGAATTAGTTGAAACTATTTTAAAGCAGATCTGGGGTTTTTTTAGTCTTGACGGACTTATTGAAATTATCAAATCCGGGGATTATAAGACCCTGCTAAGCTATGATGGAATTACCAGGGCTATTGCACCGCTGCTGCCCGTCATTTTGATACTTGAATTGCTTCGCGGACTTCTTTACAAGCAGTTTAAGGTAGTTTCGTATAAAATATCTTTCTTTTCTTATGTGTTCAATTCAATTATCGGGAGATACATTTCGATAGGGATGACGATGATTTGTATTGGCTTGTTTGAGAAGTATGCAATTATCAATATTGATTTCACCTGGTACTGGTTTATTTATGGCTATATCATCTGGGAACTAGCTCATTTCGTTTATCATTATTTCGGGCATAAAGTGAGGTTGTTCTGGTGTTTACATTCTACTCATCATGCGCCTGAAAGTATGAATCTGGCTGTTTCACATGCCCATTTCTTTCTCGAAGCTCCTTATGCGGATGTGATCAGGACTACGATTTGCATGCTTGCGGGTGTACCTCCAGCGATGTTGTTTGTGATTATGTTTATTGATGGGACCTGGGGTTCATTTATTCATATCGGAGAATCAATGATGAAAGATGGGCGGATGGGTGTTGTTGGAAAATTCATTTTAACTCCATCACACCATAGGGTGCATCATGCCAGGAATGTAGAGTACATGGATATGAATTATTGCAATTTGCTGAATATTTGGGATAAAGTATTTAAAACTTATCAGCCTGAGCGGGATGATATTAAAATTCAATATGGAATTACAAGAGAAATGAAGCCTAACAGTTTTCTGGATTCTTATTTTGGGGAAATTACTGCTCTGGCAAAGGATGTTTATCGTGCTCCGGGGATAAAAAATAAGTTTTTATATGTGTTTATGCCTCCGGGCTGGAGTCATACGGGTGAACATAAAACTTCCGCGGCAATGAAAAAGGCATTACAGTCATCTGATTAAATATTCTTTCTACCCATCCTTCTTAATTGCGATTGTTTAGCTTTGCTGCAGGAACTTATAAACTATTTTAGGATTCTGGTAGGATTAAATGTCTGAGGGAATAATGAATGGTATAAGCAGGGTTCAGTGCCATTTTTTCGCCTAGCTAGTGTTATGTTAACATTAAATGACATTGATGGTATTGATCAATGAGTCATGAGCAATCAACTTCACATATCAAAAAAAATCAACAAGGTGAATATTACTCAAATTCGATGGCTCATAGCTCAAGTCCTTAGCAAAAACTAATGATCAATTACATTTAACTTAACACCAGATTTTAAATTAAATTAATCAATGAAAGACCTATTTAAAGTCCTCTTAACAGGCATTTTTATCGTATTCGCACAGACACCGAATCTGTTTTCTCAGCCAAAACTGATGTATACCCTGAATATTAAGAATGCTTCTGAGATGAAGGATTATTTTAAATATAGCGGTAATGATCTTCCCCAGATTAGTGGACATCGCGGTGGAATGACCAAAGGCTTTCCTGAAAATTGTGTTGCCACCTTTGAGAATACATTGAAACATACCGCTGCTTTTTTTGAGATTGACCCCCGTCTGACTAAGGATAGTCTGGTTGTGCTGATGCATGATGCAACACTTGAGCGTACTACTAACGGTAAGGGGAAAGTATCTGATTATACTTATGAGGAATTACAACAATTCAGGCTTAAGGATCCGGAAGGAAATGTAACCGAATACCGGATTCCACTGTTGAGTGATGTAATAAGATGGAGTAAAGGCAAAACTATTTTGAATCTGGATTATAAAGATGTTCCTTTTGCGATGACTGAAAAAATTATTCAGGAATCGGGCAATGAGCTTGTGATGCTCACTGTTCATCATCCGGATCAGGCTAAGTTTTATTTAAAAAATAGCCCTGATCGTATGTTTTCGGCTCATATTCTAAATCTGGAAACTTTTAAAGCCTACGAGAAAGCAGGTATTCCATGGCAGAATATGATCGCTTATATTGGTCCGAGAAATAAGCCTGAGAACAAAGAACTGCTGGATATGCTCCATTCCAAAGGAGTAATGTGCATGATTTCTGCTGCTCCATCCTATGATAAACTTAGTAATTTGGCTGAAAGAGCTGAAAACTACCGTGAAACTTTTAGGCAGGGTGCCGACATATTGGAGTCGGATTTGCCTGTTGAGGTAAGCATGGCAGTTAAAAGCATAGCCAGGCCAGCAAGTCCGAAGCATAAGTTCATCAAAAGACAGAAAATGTAGTCAATGTGTTGAGTTGAGTGGGGATTGATTTTTATTGATCTTGTCCGGATATTCAGAGAAAATCTTCCCGCATCGGACTGAACGTATCGATCAGAATTCCTTCCTCAAGGCATAACACACCATGTACCAGGTTAGAAGTCACCAGAAAGGCATCTCCACCTTTAAGTACTTGTTTTTTTCCGTCAATGCTTACTTCGAATTTTCCACTCTGAACATGAGTGATCTGAACATGGGGATGCTTGTGAAGCGGTCCGACACCACCTTTTTCAAATTTGATTTTAACAATCATCAGGCTTTGGTCATAGGCCATGATCTTTCGCTGAACACCTTCATCGATTTGTTCCCATTCAATATTTTCGTCCTCGATAAAGTGTTTTGTCATTCTTAACGGTTTGTAGGTTTGTGCAAAGATATGGTATTGCAGGTAAGTTTATGTGGGGAATAGGAAATGGGGAATAGGGATTTGGTGTCATGGATTGGTTGACCAGATTGAAGCGTCTTTTACAAAAACTCTTCTGTTCAGTTTTAACTGTGCCACTATTAATTCTGCAAAATCTTCAGGGTGCATCACCCGGTCTTCATTATTGTTTATTAGGTTAGCACTAAGAGCCAGATCTGTTACCACGGTACTGGGGTTTAATGCAGTTACACGGATATTATGTTTACGCACCTCCTGCATTAAGGAATCACTGAGTCCCATCAGGCCAAACTTTGAGGCACTGTATGCACTGGTTAAAGGGCTGCCTTTCAAACCGGCAGTTGAAGAAATATTAACAATGTCTCCGGTCTGACGTTCAATCATTTGTGGCAATACGGCTCGTGTCATATAATAAACACCAAACAGGTTGACTTTTATCTGATCTTCCCATTCTGATGGCTCCAGGTCTAAAAACTTACCAAATTTGGCAATACCGGCATTATTGATCAGAATATCAATGTTCTCCAGTTCTTTTCGAATGGAATTAACTGCTGTATTCACCGCAAGTATATCTGCAACATCCGCAACAGCGATTGCCACCTTAATTTGATATTTCTTTAGTTCGTTTTTCAGTTCCAAAAGATCATTATTGCTGCGTGATATCAAACCGACATTGACACCTTCTGCTGCTAAAGCAATCGTGATGGCCCTGCCGATGCCTTTTCCTGCTCCTGTTATTATTGCGGTTTTTCCTTTGAGTGATTCCATAATTCAGTATAATTTTTCTTTTACAAATTGACGGGATTTTAATGAATGGATCGTCATTGGGGAGTAAGATAATTTCTAAATAGTGCTGTGGTTTTCTTACCTGCGTTTGAGTCTGAAAGAAGCTAGTGTATTAAATTACCAGAACCTTTCAATATCAGAAAACAGGATTTTGAGCTAATAATAAAGCTTTTTTCTGAAAGGACTTTAAGGAATTAATTCCCCGTGATGGGAAACTTAATCCATAGACTTCTTAAAGGTTCAAGTTTTCTTTGAATTTATTCCGCTTATTTTTTCATTAGTATCTGCCTCATTTTCAGTGTTCCGGGCTGAGTAAGTAAATCATTCTTCTGAATCCTGCGATATGGTTCATCATTTGCCTCAAGGGCAAGCAATGTTCTCATGAACATCAGGTAACCAGAAAAAATGCAAAAGACCAGATCATTTAAATTTTTGAATTTCTACAGCTTTATAATTGCTGTGGCAGTTCTTAATTTTTACGCGATTTCGGCATTTGCTCAATTCCCATATACTGAAAGTTTTAAAAACGCTACTGCTGCAGATTTAGTGGTAAGCGGTGTTTCGGGAGATGCTTATCTTACTTCAGGGACAGTTGATCCTGCGGGTCAGGGTTACCTTCGTTTAACAAATAATCAAAACAGTCAGTCGGGTTATGTACGTAGCACAAAATCTTTTCCTTCTGCAAATGGTCTTTCAATTAGTTTCGATTATTTTACTTATGGTGGCACAGGAGCAGATGGAATCAGTTTCTTTTTATATGATTCATCGGTAGAAACATTTAACATAGGAGCTTTCGGCGGTTCTTTAGGTTATGCACAAAATGCCGATTTACCAGGTGTTAGTAAGGGTTTTATTGCCCTTGGCTTAGATGAATTCGGGAATTTCAGTAATCCCACTGCCGGACGTCAGGATGGACCCGGCCGGAGATTAAGTTCTGTCTTATTAAGAGGTGATGGTAATGGCCTGGGTTCAGGAACTCCGTCAGGTAGTAACTACGAGTATTTAAAGGGTATTTCAACAACTAATACTGCTGAAATGGCTGCCGCAGGTGCAGGCAGCAGCTTCCAGATTGCAGGTGGTGTAGATGGTAGAACGATAGTATCAGGTCTGACTGCTTTACATTCAGGGTACCGCAGGGCTAAAATAGATATGATTCCCAATGTTTCACATACAGGTTTTATAGTGAATGTTTGGATTACAGAAGGAAATCCGACAGGTGCAATTGTACACCATGTCATTAAGGATTATTCTTATATACCAACAGAGGGAATCCCGGCTAATTTGAGCTATGGATTTTCTGCAGGTACCGGCAGTTCATCAAATTTTCATGAGATAAGAAATCTTGAAATTCTGAAACCAGTGGATCCAATGTCAGTTCCGGTACTTGAAAACGTAACTGTAGAGGGAATTCAAAATACAGATCTAATATTTAAAGCATCTGATTTTACTTCGAAGTTTAATCATCCATCATCCCGTTCTCTTGTTAAAATCAAGATTCAGAATCTTCCGCTATATGGAACTTTAAAATTTAACGGAACAAATGTCATTGCCGGAAAGGAAATTAGTTTGACGGATATTGCTCAGCTAAGATTTATTCCTGATATTGATTATAGCGGATCCGCCAGTTTTCAATGGAATGGATCAGATGGAGATGCTTATGCACTATCAGATGCATTTGTCAATTTGAAGATAACGGCTCTAACCCCAACATTACCCTATCTGGAAAGCTTTAAAAATTCGAGTGCCCCTGGTCTGGTTATGGGTGTCAGTCCGAGTGCTGCAGAATTAACTTCAGGGAAGAGCGATGCAGCAGGTGCCGGATATCTTCGTCTTACAAGCAATCAGTCAGGTCAGACCGGTTATGTTTATAATACTAAAGACTTTCCTTCTGATCAGGGACTTTCAGTAAGCTTTGATTATTATGGACATGGGGGGAGTGGTTCAGACGGGATTAATTTCTTTCTTTATGACGCTGCAGCCAATCCATTTAATATTGGAGCATCTGGTGGAGCAATGGGTTATACTCATAGTTATACTTCAAATGGATTGAGCAAAGGCTTTATTGGTTTAAGTATTGATGAATTTGGAAATTTCAGTAGCCCGGGTTCAGGCAGAGGCACCGGTCCGGGTAGAAGCTCTGGCTCAGTGACCCTACGCGGTGACGGAGATGGGAATACTCTTGTTCCGTCAAATTATGAATATTTAACCCATATACAAACAAATAATCCTACGGAGATGTCGGCTGCCGGAGCCGGAAACCCATTTCAATTATCAGGAAATACCAATGGCAGAGATGCTGGTGCAACGGGTTTGGATTTGCTGAATGTTGGTTTTCGAAGGATTAAAATGGACCTTGTTCCGAATGGTTTGGGAACTGGTTATGTAATTAATGTCTGGATTACAGAGGGTAATCCTGCAGGAGCTATCATTCATCATTTGATTAAAAATTATCAATATCTACCTACCGATCAGATCCCGGCAAATTTCAGATTTGGTTTTTGGGCAAGTTCGGGTGGAGCGGCTACTTCATATGAAATACGTAACCTGGCGGTACTATTGCCTTCCAGCTCAGATCATAAACCCGTTTTGAATAAAATCGCTAGATCGGTTAATGAAGATCAGACACTGGCGTTTGCTCTAAGTGATTTTGTAAATAGTTTTTTCGATCCTAAAGGCTTAAATACTTTAAGGAATATTGAATTTACAAGCATTCCTTCAGCTAGTGAGGGAGTTCTGAAACTAGATGGAACTGAAGTTAATCCTAATGAGCTCATCGCGGTTTCTGATATCAGTTCCGGAAAGCTAAGGTTTATTCCGGCACTTAATTTCTCAGGGGCCGTTTCTCCCTTCAAATGGAATGGTCATACCGCAACGAATAAGGCCTCCCAGGAGGAAGATGTAAACATTATAGTTAATCCAGTAAATGATGCCCCCTCCGGAACAGATAAGGAGGTGTTAATCAAGGTGAATGATAGCGGCTATATTTTTGCAGAATCTGATTTTGGATTTAGTGACCCTGATGATAATAACTTACATACTTTTCTAGGTGTTAAGATTGTCAACCTGCCGGGTCAAGGGGTGATTAAGTTGAATAATATAGTAATTAGTGCAGGGCAGTTTATACCTGTGGAGTCAATAAACAGTGGACAATTGAAGTTCATTCCCGGCTTAAATGAAACAGGTAAACCTTATACTTCTTTTGCGTTTAAAGTAAAAGATAATGGGGGAGAGGATAATGGAGGACTGGACCTTGATCAAACTGAAAATCTGTTCAAATTTAATGTCAGTCCTCTTCCAGCGATTGAACTATCACAAGCTAATCCGGTCATTTGTGTTGGATCTGCATCTGCAGAAATAAACTACAGCACTGTTACCGGAGATCCGTTGCCAAATGTCTATAGTATTAATTGGGATAATTTAGCAAATACAGCGGGTTTGGCGGATGTATCAAACAAAAATTTGACCGGAGTAATCACTATTGATGGTTTATCCGG
>CAZGWG010000034.1:0-16086 GCA_964529165.1 uncultured Sphingobacterium sp. | reverse complement strand
AAATGGGTTCAGCACAAATTATTTATAAAGTAAAAGCAGGTGATTGTATTGACTCAGTAAGTGTTCAGATTAATGTGATTCCTCTTCCAGCGATTGAACTATCACAAGCTAATGCGGTCATTTGTGTTGGATCTGCATCTGCCGAAATAAACTACAGCACTGTTACCGGAGATCCGTTGCCAACTGTGTATAATATTAATTGGGATAATTTAGCAAATACGGCGGGTCTGTCGGATGTATCAAACAAAAATTTGACCGGAGTAATCACTATTGATGGTTTATCCGGAATTCCTGCAGGTGTTTATCATGGGATTTTAACAGTCAAAAATAATACTAATTCGATTGTTGGTAATGATATGCCAGTAAGTATAACCATCAGGCCATTACCTAGCGCAGGCATCAGTTATGGTTCTGCTTCTTTTTGTACAAAGGGTAAAATTTCAGTCGCATTAACCGGAGACGGAGGAGGCAGGTTTAGTTCTGCCCCTGGCCTCAGCATTAATGAATTGAGTGGTGAGATTAATTTATCTGAGAGTATTCCCGGGAACTATACAATCACTTATTCTTTAAGCAATGATGCTTGTACTGTTACAGCAACCGCAAATCTGAGTATCAATGCACTTCCACTTATTTCAGGTATTACAGGAGCTTCAACCATCCCTGCAGGATCAACCAGTCAATTGAGCTCTAATACTCCGGGTGGAACATGGGCTAGTAGTAATGAGGCGGTAGCTGAAATTAGCTCTAGAGGTCTTGTGACCGCACTGAAAATGGGTTCAGCACAAATTATTTATAAAGTAAAAGCAGGTGATTGTATTGACTCTGTACGTGTTCAAATTAATGTCATTCCGGTTAAAGCGGGAGCGTTGATGAAAATAATGAATGAAAATAGAAGTATTTTATTCTCTTCATCTGAATTCTACGATTTAATTGATCCTGTGACTAAAGCAAATGATCCTTCAAAATCACTTATGACCAGGATCAGGATAGAAAGCCTCCCGGCAAATGGCCTGTTAAAATTAAAAGACAGGGATGTAATTGCAAGACAGGAAATATTGTTTAGTGAAATCTCTGATTTAGCTTATTTCCCTGAAACCAATTTTAGGGGGATAGATAGTTTCGAATGGAATTGGTCGGATCTTTCGGGCAGGTATGCTGCGCAGGGTGCTAAAGTATCAATTTCAGTAATTGCTAAAACAAAAATTAATCAGTATTCTGTTAACGAAAATGAAATCTTTAAGGGACAGGCATTTTCCGTAGGAAGGATAGACTTTGTTCTGGAAGGGATTGATTCTTCAGGAGTGTCAATTAACTCTGTTAGTGGTGAAGTGACTATGAAAGCCCGTGATTTTGAGCTTCCTGTCGATTCAGATTCCGATAATAATTATGATTTTGTAATCAGATCAAGTGATGCGAGAGGTAATTCTTATTCTGAGAACTGGAGAATTATGGTTCAGAATGTTGAGGAATATTCAAAGCTTGAATTCGAGCAGGTTCCGAATACTGAAATCCCTGAGAACTCAGAGTACCAGGTCCGATTCCCAAAACTAAAAGGTTTTGCTCAGGGTAAAATAAGCTATAAACTTATTGGGAATGACTCACTTCAGTTTAAGCTTGATGTTCTTTCGGGGATAGTGAGCATGGAGGGGAAAGTTTTCAATTCTGCCTCTGACAGGGATAAAGACAATGTGTACGAGGTTGGACTAAAGGCTACAGACTCAGATCGGAATACAGCCCTGGTCTTCTGGAAAGTGAAGGTTATTAAAGTTCAGCAAGTTCAGCCATTTTCTATGATGGCAGTAGAGAATGTAATGATTGATGAAAAAACCTTTTATACAAGTCCTGCACCTGCATTGCTTGGAAGACCTGCTGGGAAGGTATTATATGCATTAACAGGAAAGGATTCAAATCTGTTTACAGTTAATGAACTGACCGGAATAGTAAGTATGGAAGGCAGAGAATTTGATTCTCCTTTGGATTATGATAAGAATAACGTTTATGAGATCGGTCTTATTGCCAAAGACTCAGTTGGAAGAAGCGCTGTTTCAGAATGGAAAGTGATTATTAAAATGCTGCATCCAAGTGCTGCTCAGTCTATGCTTAGCCCGGAGATAATGAGCATGCCTATAAGTGGAGGTGCATCCCACATATTGACTGTTATTACAAAGTATCCCAATGGAGAGAGGTATGTGAAGGGAGGAGAGCAGGTACTGATAAAAAAAATATCGGGCTCGGCAACTATCAGTAAAGTAACTGACCTTAAAGATGGTACCTACACTGCTCAGATATATCCGGGGCCTGCTGCCGGCAGAAGTATATTTGTAGCAACACTTGCAGGGAAGGACATCATGAATGGTTCAGGCGTAACAGCTAAAGCAATTGTGGAATTTGGAATATCTAACGATACCAGATTAAGTGGCCTGGGTTTGAGTTTTGGAAATTTATTGCCACAGTTTAAAACAGATGTTTTTGAATATTCAACTTTTGTTGAATATTCTGTTGATTCTATCAGTATATCTCCTTCATTGAATGATCCGAATGCAAAAGTTGAAATCAATGGTGTAAATGCCTCAAAATCCGGATCAGTAAAGGTACCTCTGTTGATTGGAAAAAATTTGGTTTCAGTTCTTGTTATCGCTGCAGATGGATTAAGTAAACAACGCTATAAAATTAATATTAATCGTGCTGAAGCGGTATTTCCTTATCAGGAAAGTTTTATGGGAGATGTTGCTGAAGGTTTGGTCTTTGATGGAAATCCAAATAAGGCAAAATTAACATCAGGAGCCGGGGATGTTTCAGGAATGGGGTATTTAAAACTGACTAATAACAAGCCAAAGGAATCAGGATTTGTTTATAATTCCAAAAAGATTCCCTCTGCAAAAGGCTTAACTATTAGTTTTGAGTATTATTCACATGGTGCGGGCGCCGGAGATGGATTAAGCTTTTTCTTATTTGATGCCAGCGCAAGTTTTAAGATTGGAGCATTGGGAGGTTCATTAGGTTATGCACAGAATTTGGCACAGGCAGGATTGAATAAAGGCTTTCTCGGACTCGGTTTGGATGAATATGGCGAATTTAGTAACGCCACTTTAAACAAGCAGGGCGGTCCGGGGCGCAGACCTGGTTCTGTAGTTCTTCGCGGAGATGGAAATGGTGACGAAAGTTCAAAGGATAATTACGAATACCTGACAGGCATACAAACAACTGATGAAACTGCTATGAGACTTGCAGGTGCAGGATCAAAGTTTCAGATTTTTGGAAATCAGGATGGTAGAACTGCTCCGGGTGGTGCTTTAGATCAGGATGAACCGGGTTATCGGAAATTAAAGATGCAGCTTTTGCCAAATAACAACAAAACAGGGTTTATTATTAATGTTTGGATTACCGAAGGTTCAAAAAAGAGTGCAGGAATTGTACATCATGTTATAAGAAACTATACTTATATACCAACAGGTGGTATTCCTGCAGATCTGAAGTATGGGTTTGCTGCCAATTCTGGAAATTCAGCAAACTCTTATGAGATCAGAAATCTGGAAATTGTAATTCCTGATGCATCCGCGATATTACCTTCACATCCGGTTATTGATCCGATTGAGACATTTCCGGATCCTCAGGCAACAAACTTAATAACCCCAAATGGTGATGGAATTAATGATACCTGGATAGTACGTAATATTGATAATTATTCAATTAATTCAGTCAGGATATTCAATCGATTTGGGGAGGAAGTTTATAGGAAAAAGAATTACATGAATGACTGGGATGGCAAGAAAGATGGTCAACCGCTACCAGTCGGTACTTACTATTATGTTTTTGAAAATAGTAATTCAAAGCATCCGCTGAAAGGTTATATAACGATCATGGAGTAGTAAATGTGATGCTCTGATCGCTTATCAGTCCGGGAATTATAGCTTATTATCTATTAAAATCTTTACTCCATCAGAATTAAAAATAAACCCAAATATTAAGTAAATCAGTTTTAATTCAACTCCAAGGGACTCCCTGAATCCTCTCCTTAAAAATAGCTTTTCATAACCTTTGAAGTTTTATCAGGTTTAATTTCTTATGATAAATTTCTGATCCGGGATTTAAGCAGAAATTAGGATTATAGCTAACAATTATTATTAGTTAAGATTTTTTTCACAATTGGATATATTATTCCCGATAATATTTTGATATTTAATTAATTTTTTTGCCAAAACATCAGTAATTCCGTTCATATAGATGCTAAATATTCTCCACATGTTTCCAGGGGCATTGTTCTTCAAAGTCAGACAGGACCGTGCAGTTTTATAAAAATAAAAAAGCGGGGTTGATGAAAAACGCTCTGGTCAGCTTGTCGTGCTTGCTGCTCACCATTTTATGGGCTTTAAACGGTTTTGCCCAATTTCCATATCAGGAGACATTTAAAGGCACCACAGCTTCTGATGTTATTTTAGGAGGATCGGCAGTATTGACTGCCAATTCAGGAATTGATCCCAACGGATCAGGATATCTTCGTTTAACCAATAACTCCGCTAATCAAAATGGTTTTATCCGAAGTGCCCAAGGTTTTCCTTCTGCAGATGGCTTTGAAATTAGTTTTGAATATTTCACTTATGGTGGTTCAGGGGCAGATGGGATAAACTTTTTTCTGTTTGATTCAAATGCTTCTTCAATATTTTCTATTGGGGGATTTGGAGGCTCTCTGGGATACTCCCAGCGGGCTGATTTAAATTTGTCCGGCTTAAGTAAAGCTTTTATTGGTATCGCATTCGATGAATTCGGCAACTTTAGTAATCCGGTTCAGGGAAGAGTTGGAGGTCCTGGTCAAAGACCGAGTTCAGTAACAATCAGGGGAGATGGCGATGGAGTCGGGTCTGTCCAGCCAGGTTCGATAGCGAATAGTAATTATGAATATTTGACAAGTATTCAAACTACAAGCTCATCAGCCATGTCTGCAATTGGAGCAGGATCTGCTTTTCAGGTTGCCGGAGGGCAAAACGGTAGAATAGCTCCGGGGGGCTCGCTTGAGGCTGATGAACCGGGTTACAGAAAGGCCAGAATCATTTTCGAACCAAATGGTTTGGGTACGGGATTTAAGGTCAATGTGTACCTTAGATTAGGAACAGAATCCACAGAAAGGCATATCGTAATTGATCATATTTACTTACCTCATTCACCGATACCTTTAAATTTAAGTTACGGCTTTGCGGCTTCCACAGGAGGAGCGAATAATTTCCATGAAATTCGTAATCTTCGAATACTTGTACCGGCAGCCATACCAAAGAGTCCGGTACTCAGCGGAATTAACAAGTCGGGAGATGAAGATAAGCCCCTTTCATTTGGATTGAGTGATTTTTACATTCCTGATTCAGAAATGTCAGCTTTCAAAGACCCTAACGGAGATGCTTTGACTAAAATCAGGATAGCTACCCTCCCTGTAAACGGACAATTGAAATTAAATGGAATAACAGTTGCCGGCAATCAGGAGATTTATTCTTCTGAGATTCCCAATCTTGTCTACACTCCAAATGCCGATTTTAATGGTGCTGATAGTTTCATGTGGAATGCGGCTGATCAGGGAGCTTTATTCGCTGCTCAGGAAGCAAATGTAAGTATCATGGTTAACCCTGTTAATGAGATTCCGGCAGCCGATCTTTTTAAGATCAGAATTAAGCTCGCTAATCCTACCTATGCTACTTATAGTCATGCGAAAAATCCATATAATAAATCAATGGTCAGCATTTTTCAGGTTGACGATAGTCCTGCCACCGTTTATAATCTGATGTACCCCTATCTCAGAGGAGGGGTAACTGCCGGAGGGTTCATCAGCCCTGGTGTGAAGTCTACGGATGGATGTGGTAATGATCTATTCTGGAATATTTCGGTTGCATGTTTTATTCATGATATAAATGGTGTTGATCTGCTTGCACAGGGTGGAAATTATATTAGCTGGCAACAGCTTGCAACAGTAACTGCGAATGGCCCGGGTCTGCAGCGGGGCTTTGACTTTATGAACCATGGCTTTGGTGGTTCAGCAGTATTACAGAAAGACCGCTATAAGCAGATATTTCTGAATAATAAGGCAGCTTTCGACAATCTTGGTTTTAGTCCGGAATCTCTGGTGGTTCCTGATACCCAGATTGGTTTCAGATTTGGTGCTAATACTATGGGGATGGATGTAACCAGTCAGGCTGGTGTTGAGGCTTTGAAGGATGGAGCTGTTCCATTGGCTCAGGATGCGTTTTCTGAGGATGTTTACGCAGTTGTTCAGAGTCCTTATTTTTTTAGAAGGAATCACTGGCAGGAAACAAATAATCCAGCACTTGTCAATGAACACAAGGCTTACATTTTGGCGGCCTATAATAGGAGTCTGACTAAACCACTGATGTATAATTGGTTTAGTCATGGACCGGGAGAAAGTGGCACCAGTAATTTTGCCTATTACCGCCAGGTGATCGAATATATGCAGACGCTGGCTGGGGACAATGTAATTGGTTTGAGTCTGGATCAGTATCTTGGCTATCAGAAAACGAGGTATGCTGCTGAGAACGGACCAGGAAAATCTGCTGTACTAAGTCCGGATGGTTATCTCGAGATCAGCTTTGATATGTCTGGACTGCAAAAGACAATAAGGCACCGGTTGATCAGTTTGCTGATAGATTCGGATGCTCAGATTGAGAGTATCAGTTGGAGTGAAAATATAAAGGCAGTTACTTTTAATCCTGCAAGCGGGTTGGTCAATATTCAACTGGAGGAAATTACTCCGGTCGACCCGGCGACTCTACCCCCAAGACCAACAATTATTGCAGGATCAGCTAAGATCTTATCAGAAGCTCCTGATAAGATACGCTTTGAACTTGATCGACCAATCACTCAAACAATAGCCTCTGCTTATGAAGTAGAGGGGAACACGGTTTTATCGATTTCTGAAGTGCCCGCTTCAGGAGGATTAATCTGGGAAATTAACTGCCAGAATGATTTTCTTTCAACAGATGTTGTTGGGCTAAGCTACAAAGCTGAATTGGGAAATGCGTTAGATTCAGGCAATGGTTCCCGGATGCTTACTTATTCAAAACTTCCGGTAGTGAACCTGTCAACTGAGACGGTTCCTGAAGTAGAGCCTCTGGCTATTTCGGTTAGAAGGGATTCTGATAATATACAATTAGCCACATTTAATACAATTGCTGAGGTTAAAGCATACATGAGTACTTTCAACTTCAACACAAACATATCGATCATATTTAACCGTGATACCACTTATACACTCGGGTCCCGGTGGACATTGAATTATGCAAATTCGAATTTTACACTAACCATTAAGGGTAAGGAAGGTTTGGCTAATTATCCGCTTATAGATGCAGACGGATTAACCTCCGATATCTTCAGGGTTGGGATGAGTCATATTCGTATCGATCGTCTCAAATTAAGAAGTGGAAAATATATTGCCGATGGTGCTGCTTCAGGGGATAATTATTCTGGGGCACTAATTAGCCAGCAAGCCAGTACTACAGATACCAGATACACGAATTTAATTCTTCATCAAGGTATGAGGGGAATTAGAATAGGAGCAGCTAACGGGACGAACCAGCCAAATATTTCAGATGTACTGATCGATAAGGTAGTCCTTACCGAGCTGACCGGTATCGCCATTCAGGTAGGAATACTGAATTCAATCAGCGGGCAGCCGGAAGACCGAACAGATGCGTCCTACACACTAAATAATGTAATTATCCGTCATGTAGTTTTAAAAGATACCAAGAATCAGCAGTTAATAGAGGGTAGTGGAGCACGGTATTCAGGGCAGATTCAATGCCGTGGAATCAATAATTTAACACTTCGGGATATAGATTCGGATCAGAATCAAAGGCAGCCTTTTTTTATTGTCGCCAGCAAGAATGTCCTGATTGACCGCTGTAAGGCAACAAACTTCTCTTTGAATACTGGTACAGGATTTAAAGCCGCCTTTCATATTGAAAGTTCAGAAATAATTACCATTCAGAACTCATTTGCACAGCAAAGTTTCGAGAATGTATATATACTTGGTTCAACCCGGATCAGACTTTATCATAATACATTCGACACTAAGCAAGCCAATGTCCGGGCTGTTTCTTTGCCAGATGTCAGATTGATTCTTGATATCCAGGGGAATATTTTCGCAGCAAAAGGAGATAATACATTTAATAGTTGTTTGGGAATTTCTTTCTACCGGGGAGCGGGGTATATCCCTTCAATAGCTAATGATTTTGTATCTGAGCAAAACAACCTGTTTATCACTGCATCCAATATTCTGGAATTCTCAGGACTTGATGCAGGGAATACTGCACTTTCTGTAAGAGTAGCCTTCCCAACAACTTTTGCAAATTATAAGTTAAACTATTCAAGAGGCCAGAATTCGGCGGTGAGTCCTTATTCTTCTTTAAGTTTCCGGGAATTGAATGGGGTCTTTGGTTACCTGGCAAGTAATTCAGTCGGAAGAAATTTTGTAAACTCAGAAATTGCAGGGATATCGGTGGATTTGGCGAATAATTTAAGATTTTTTCCAAGCAGTGCCGGTGCGTATGATGGGGAAGAATTAATCAGTGAAAACTTATCAGCCTTGTCAATCAGTGCAGGTTCACTTAGTCCCACATTTGCGGCGGCCGATACAAACTACACAGCCTCTGTTCCCAATACAACGGGCAGCATTAGCTTTATTCCCGTTTTGGTTGACAGTTTATCGTCTATTGAGTACCGTATTAATGGTGGCGAATACCTTCCTGCAATAAATAATAAGCAATCGGATGTACTGGCCTTAGAAGTTGGGTCGAATATTATTAATTTGAAGGTAAGCTCGGCGGGGAATTCTAAAGTAAAGCTATACACTATAACAATTATAAGAGCGGGGCTTCAGTTTTCAATAGATCCAATTCCTAGTGCGTCCGTCAATGAGAATACCTCTTATTCCGGAATTAATCCGGTAATAAATGGAATTCCATATGGTAAATTGAAGTATACCTTAAGTGGACCGGATGCCTTTGATTTAAGTATAGATCATGAAACAGGGGTGCTAAGTATGATGGCGGCAGATTTTGAAAGTCCCAATGATTCGAATGCGGATAATATTTATGAAGTAACCATAAATGCTACAGATGAAGGAAATGTGAAAGCCAGCCGAGATTGGATAATCACAATAAATAATGTACAGGAGCTTGCTACATTTGAGATCAATGGAATAGGGGATACTTCAATAAATGAGAACACAGCTTTTGCTGGTATCAATCCGTTTATTACCGGCCGACCAATCACCAACAGACCATCACGGAACTTCACAATTGTTCCAATCCCTGATACCCAATTTTATACAGGAGAGATTAATGGAGGAAATAATTCAATTTTTAAATCACAGACAAACTGGATAGTAGAGAATAAAAATGCATTAAATATTAAGTATTTATCGCATTTAGGTGATTGTGTACAAAATGGTGACGGAGCATTTGCTGAAATTGAATGGATGAGGGCGGATACTGCAATGGCTATTCTTGAAGATCCGGTTTCTACCCAGCTCCCATTTGGGATTCCTTATGGAATCAGTGTTGGTAATCACGATCAATCACCCGACGGAAATGCCAGTGGCACATCTAATCTGTTTAACCAATATTTCGGGGCAAGCAGGTTTGCCGGACGTGATTATTATGGGGGACATTATGGTACAAACAATGATAATAGTTATCAATTTTTCAGTGCCGGAGGAATGGACTTTATTGCTGTTAATCTGGAGTTTGATCCTCTTGCAAATTCTCAGGTTCTGGAATGGGCAGATAATCTTCTGAAGGCTCATCCTAATAGAAGAGCTATCATAAGCAGCCATTATATACTTAAATCTGACGGGAACTTCGGTCCGCAGGGACAAGCTATTTATGATAAATTAAAAGTTAATCCGAACCTATTTCTGATGCTCTGCGGCCATATAAATCCTAATGGTGAGACTCACAGATCAGATACATTTAATGGGAACACTGTTCATACTCTGCTTAGTGATTACCAGGACAGATTGAATGGGGGGGATGGCTGGATGAGGTATCTTGAGTTTATGCCTGATAAGGGTAAAATACTTGTATCTACCTATTCACCTACGTTAGATAAGTATGAAACAGATGCCAATAGCCGTTTCATTCTGGATTATACGATGCCTGTTGATTCAACTGCAGGAGGTATTATTTATAGTTTAGCCGGGACTGATGCAGCTGCATTTACGATCGACCCATCAACAGGTAAGCTGAGTATGATTCCAAGAGATTTTGAAGACCCTGCTGATGCAAATAATGATAATGTGTATGAACTAAGAATTATAGCTACTGATTTGGATGCTAACCAGGCTCATGTGGATTTTAAACTAACTGTTACTGATGTAATTGAACCGGCTGTTTTTAATATTGTTTCGATAGAGAATGTAATAATTGAAGAGAATGTAGTTTTTACCAGTGTATCTCCGCAAATTGACGGTACAACAATTGGGAGCATTAAATATAGCCTGGCGGGAGTTGACTCAGCAGATTTTGCAGTTGATTCCGTTTCAGGAATAGTGACTATGCCAGGCAAAAATTATTATGCGCCTACAGATCAAAATGCGGACAATATTTATGAGGTCAGGTTAATCGCTACGGATGAAGATCAGAACATTGCAGAGCAAGTTTTTACTGTAAAAATTGTTCCGGGCTCGCCATTTCCTTATACCGAGACTTTTAAGAATTCCACTGTACCGGGTATTATTCTTGGGGGAAATCCGAATGCTGCAACCCTGACGGCAGGTACCATTGATGCGAGTGGATCCGGATATTTACGATTGACAAGTAAGGAAAATAATCAAACTGGCTTTGCCCGAAATGCCAGATTTTTTCCTTCTGATAAAGGCCTTTCGATAAGTTTCGATTATTATATCTATGGTGGATCCGGGGCGGATGGTTTAACCTTCTTTTTATACGATGCTACAGCAGATCCTTTTAACCCGGGGGGCTTTGGAGGATCACTTGGATATGCTCAAAATAATACAGCACCAGGGCTTAGCAAGGCTTTTATCGGACTTGGAATAGATGAGTTTGGTAATTTCAGTGCCCCAACAGCAGGAAGACAGGGAGGACCAGGGGTAATGGCAAGTGCGGTGGTATTGCGCGGGGATGGAAATGGCAGTGCAAAGACACCCGATAATTATGAATATTTAGCCGGTATACAAACAACTGATGTAATAGCGATGACGAATGCTGCCGCCGGGAATATTTTTCAAACGGGAGGAGGAATAGACGGACGTACATCAGGAGGACTGAATCCTCTTACCCAGGGATACAGAAGAGCGAAAATGGAACTGATCCCCAATGGGTCAGGTGCAGCAGCAGGATATAAAGTCAATGTCTGGATTACCGAAGGTAACCCATCAGGTGGAATTGTCCACCATGTGATTAAGAACTATAATTATGTTCCAAGTAGTGCTGTTCCAGCCCAACTTAATTATGGTTTCTCTGCCGGCACAGGCAGTAAGAATAATTATCATGAAGTGCGAAATCTTGAAATCAGGTTGCCCGATACAGGAAGGGTAGCCCCTGTTTTAACTTCGATTAATAAGGAAGTAGAAGGGAATACCGCATTGATATTTACCACTTCTGATTTTACCGGAGCATATTACAGCCAGGATAATAAATCGCTGGTTAAAATTAAAGTAAACAGCCTTCCTTCATCAGGTATTCTGAAACTGGGCCAAGTAGCTATTGTTGCTGGGCAGGAAATTCAATTGGAGGATATCCCGCAGCTTAACTTCCTGCCAGCAAATGGATTTGAAGGCACTGTAAGTTTTGAATGGAATGGATTCGACGGAACATTATATGCATCAGTGGCTTCAGTGCTTAATATTAAGGTTCTGCCTGCTTCACTTTTGCCGTATTCTCAAAGTTTTAAAAATACCATAGCTGCTGGTGTGGAATTAGGTGGTTCACCACTTTCTGCTTCCCTTACTGCTGGGAATTTGGATTCTAACGGTGAAGGATATCTCCGATTGACCAGTAATGCCACTAATCAGAAAGGGTATGCGAGGAGTACAATTGCATTTCCTGCTGCTCAGGGATTATCCATCAGTTTTGAGTATTATACCTATGGCGGTAGTGGTGCAGATGGCATTAGTTTCTTTTTATACGATTCTGGTGCAGATCCATTTAAAATAGGAGGTTTTGGGGGGTCTTTAGGATATGCCCAAAACAACGGGGCACCCGGTGTAAGTAAAGCCTATCTTGGTTTCGGTTTTGATGAATTCGGAAACTTTAGTGCCCCAACTGCCGGAAGACAGGGAGGCCCAGGGCAGAGGCCAAGTTCTTTGACTCTAAGGGGCGATGGCGACGGAAGTGCGACGATTGCTTCAAATTATGAATATCTAACGGGCATACAGACTTCGAATGCTGCAAATATGAGCGCAGCTGGTGCCGGTACTCCCTTTCTTATTGGAGGAAATGTCAATGGTAGAACAGGTGGCTCCACCGGACTCACTTCTTCAATGAACGGATACCGGAAAGCACAGATAGAGTTGAAACCTAACAGTCAGGAAACAGGGTTCATTATTAATGTATGGATTACTGAAGGAGGTATTTCCGATGGACTTATGCATCATTTGGTTAAGGATTATGCCTATGTCGGCACAACTTTTCCTGCTAATCTGAGTTATGGGTTTGCAGGTTCTACCGGCGGATCAACGAACTTTCATGAAGTCCGTAATCTCGATATTCGGGTACCGGGAACTTTCGATATCCCTTCTTTAATGACAATAAACGAGGGGAACTTTGAAGGTACAGTAAACAGATTCAGTAATATTCAATCAAATAAGGAGGAGAGCATAGAACTTAGTGCAACAAACCTGATTTCGCCTAACGGCGACGGCAGGAATGATACCTGGGTGATTCGTAATATTGAGAAATATCCAGGTAATACAGTTCGTGTTTTCGACAGATTGGGCAGGTTGGTTTATTCAGCAACAAACTATAATAATGAATGGGATGGAATTTATCAGGGAGTATTGCTTCCAGAAGATACGTACTATTACGTTATTGAACTCTCTGATGGACAAGAGAAAAAAAGAGGATATATAAGTATTGTACGTTAATCTTTGTTTGCTTAAACAATTTACTTCTACCCGCTTTGTTTTAATTTACTATTTGACTGCTTTTTTGACCGACTGTAAAAAAAATGCATAATATTCCTCCCTTATTCCAAGATTTACACTCATTTTGTCATTTAATTGCGGTTTCGTTTGGTTAAAAAGCAAGTAAATAGTAGTTTTAGTTCCTGTAATTTAATAAACAACTTAAGCTAGAAATGAGAAATTTTAAAAGCACATTGTCAATTTTTGCCATTGCAATCTTTACCGTGATGGTATTGTTTTCTTCCTGTAAACCTAAAAAGATTATCAGTCAGGCACACGCCGCCCCTGTTCCTGCAACTGTTCAGGAAGCTCCTAAGACTGCAGCAGTTGTTGAAGCCGATACAGATGGAGACGGTATTCCTGATTCAAAGGATAATTGTCCGAATAAAGCCGGCTCTGCTGTAAATGGCGGTTGCCCTGAAACAGTAGTTACTGAGCCAACATTCAACTATAAAAACATCCTGTTTGAATTTAATTCTTCAGTTCTAAAAACTTCTTCCTATTCTGTTCTTGATGAAATAGCCAGGGAGATGAAGAAATTTCCTTCCATGAGCTTTAACCTGAACGGACATTCTTCGGCAGAAGGGACTGAGAAGAGAAATATGACGCTTTCTATTGATAGAGCGACTTCTGTGAAAAGTTATCTGGTTACGGCTGGTATCAATGCTAATAATTTGATTACAACAGGATTTGGAGAGTCTACGCCCCTGACATCCAATGATACCGAATCTGGCCGCCAGTTAAACAGGAGGGTAGAAATTAAAAAGAGATAATTCAGAAATTTTTAATTTCAAAAAGAGGGTGTTCAATTAAATTGGGCACCCTCTTTTTTGTAAATGACTTGGATCATTCCCGGCAAGTTGTGGATGTTTCTTGGAACAGATTATTTTCGAATTATGGCTTGCTTATTATTGGGGCAGAAGCTGGTAGGGGTGGATTAGAGGGAATAGCAATCTGATAACTATTCGTTAGGAAATAGGGAGTGGGAATTAGAAGGGTATAAAAGTTTGCAACATAGATTTAGCATAGATATTCAATGCAATAAATCATTTTTATGTCTAGTTTACGTTAAATAAAAAACATCAAATAATATGAAAATTGCAATTATTTCAGGTAGTGCCAGACCCGGCAGAAAATCTCATCAGGTTGCGCTGGAAGTTAAGAGCCGATTAGATAAGTTATCGATAGATAACTGGTTATGGGATGTTAAGGAATCAAATCTTCCTTTATTGGATTATACTTATGATTCACACCCAACGCCCGGAGATACCTTAAAAAGTTTAAAATCCCGGTTGGATGAAACGGATGTTTTTCTTATTGTTTCTCCGGAGCATAATGGTAGTTATCCAGGTAGTCTTAAAAATAGCATGGATTATTTTTTCAAGGAGTACTCTTCAAAAGTGTTCGGTATTGTCAGTGTTTCAGCAGGGATGCTTGGAGGGATAAGTGCTGCTAAAAATTTACAGCAATACGCCCTTACCTTGCAGGGAATTGTTTATCCGCCATATATGATCACGCCTAAGGTTCAGAATTTATTCTCTGATGGAGTTTTGTCTGATGAAAGTTATGGAACGCGCCTTGATAAATTTCTTCAGGATTTTATCTCATTTGCAGG
This sequence comes from uncultured Sphingobacterium sp., assembly GCA_964529165.1. Classification (GTDB taxonomy): domain Bacteria; phylum Bacteroidota; class Bacteroidia; order Sphingobacteriales; family Sphingobacteriaceae; genus Daejeonella. Next base: position 1,330 of record CAZGWG010000034.1, on the reverse strand, counting down.
AAAACATAAATAGCATAAATTTTGCAAGCTTGAGAAGTCTGGTGGAGAGGGGTATAGTGTTGTGTTAAGCGTAATTGATCATTATTTCTTGCTATGGGCTATGGGCAAAGAGCCATCGAATTTGAGCAATACTCACATTATCGATATTTTTTCAGAGTTCAAGCTGATTGCTCATAGCTGATTGCTCAATGCCATCAACGTCATTTCATTTTTAACATAACAATAGTATTATTTGCTATATGAATAAAGCTGCTAGGATGATTTTTTTCGTCCCTAATCGTCCACTTTTTAAATTTTTTGAAAATTCATCTTAAATTCATGTTGGACATCCATTTTTAAATCATAATCGTAATGACATTATGGTAACAATGGATATACAAGTTGAAGATTCGAATAAAAGTAGAGTCGGAAAAGGCAGAAAACTACGCTTATCAGAGGATAAACTAATTGAAGGGCTAAAAAATATGGACGGTAGTGCAATGTCTGCATTATATCGTATGTATTCAGATTCCCTTTATAGGGTGATATCTACCATAGTGGTAATTGAAGAGGTTGCTCAGGATTTGTTGCAGGAGACCTTTATTAAAATTTGGAAATCATTTAAACAATATGATCCCGGAAAGGGCAGACTTTATACCTGGATGGCCAGATTAGCAAAAAATATTTCTATTGATTATCTCAGAAGTGTAAACTACAGGAATTTTACAGTTAGTGAGAATCTCTCGGAATCAGTTCAGCAGATTGATCAGAAGTTTCAGGTTTCTTATAACCCGGAATTGATTGGGGTGAGGGATATGACCAATATTCTCAATGAAGATCAGCGATCAGCACTGGATTTAATTTACTTTAAGGGTTATACTCATGTTCAGGCAGCCGAAGAATTAAATATCACAGTCGGTATACTGAGATCCAGACTTCAATCATCAATTACTGAACTCCGTAGGACATATAACAGGGAATATTTAGCTTAATTTAATTGACAGTTGACAATTGATAGTTGACAATGTCGTTTTGGGTAATAGGTAATAGGTAATAGGTAATAGGAAATTGGTAATAGGAAATTGGGAATGGAATGGGGAAAATGCCGCTCAGGCTCACATACCCGATTACCAGTTATTCATTTTCCTATTTCCTCTTATACCGAACGAACCTGTATCGAATCTCAATACGCTGTACTCAATACTTACTACTTCCCTGTGTATCACATGCCCCATTCGGGAAAAAATATCCCTCAGAATTTCCTCATTTTTCTCAAAAAACCCTCTTTTTAGCCTCTCTGGCACTTGGTCTGTAATTTGTCTATGTCTTATCAAACATTGATAAAATTTAA
>CAZGWG010000033.1:0-25665 GCA_964529165.1 uncultured Sphingobacterium sp. | reverse complement strand
GAATAACTAAGGGTTTGTTAAAATTAGCATCGCGTTTCCTGATCTCATTCTGTAAGGTACTGACCTCTGAATGCTGGCAGCCCAAACTCAAAATTGTTGCTCCTGCAACATTAGGGTGAGTAATATATCCAGCAATCAGCCCGCATAAACTATCTGCATCAAGTTTAATACCTCCGCAACCCATGTCGTGAGTAATAAATTTAACACCATCCACATTTGGGAATAAACGGGTCCTTTTAGCCTCATTGGGAGTAGCCTTCAGGTCGGCATTCAGAATCTCTTCGGTTGATTTTCCAGCTTTGTAGAGTGAAATCAGACTTTCGACCTCATTTTCATAACTTTTAAGTTTCTTATAACCCAATTTTTCATCCAGTGCCTCCTTGAGTACATTCACATTGCGATTTTCACAAAAGACCAATGGGATTACCAACCAGAAGTTGCGTGTTCCAACAGAACCATCAGCACGATAAAATCCATTAAATGTTTTCCCCTCAAATGCAGAGGTATCGGGTTTATCCCAATGAGACTTACGTTCACCAAGTTTATAATCACTGGATGCATGATCCACATTTTTTACTGTAATCGCCTCTCCCTGAGAAATATCCTGATTAGCAATTCCCACCAGCACCCCATACATGATAACCCGGTCTCCCCTTTTAAAGGATTCGATGGTGAATTTATGCTTAGATTCTACAGCGGTACTGAGAAGTAATGATTTCCCGGCGAAATTTATTTCTTCACCTTTAGCAAGATCCTGCAAGGCTACCAGAACATTATCCTGCGGATGAATCTGTAAAAATCTATGCTTTTTACCCTCTTCGAAATTTGTATTCATTTGTAATTATAATTGAAATATTTTTTCCATTAATACCCATTTTTCACCCGCTTTTACCCCAGGAATAGCCTGTTGAAATTTCCATGTAAACTCCTCCCATTCCTGAACTTTAGGATTAGCTAAATCGGCAGCGGCCTTCTTTTGAAAACTAAACTCATCATTTACCTCCATGATCATGAATAAGCGGTTTGAATATCGGTAAATTGTCATATCCTCAATCCCGGAGGAACGGATACTCTGAATAATTTCTGGCCATACTTTAGTGTGCCATAATTCATACTCTGCAATAAGCTTTGGATCATCCTTTAGATCAACTGCAAGACAATATCTAGGCATAGTTTTTAGTTTGAGGTTTCACGACTTTATATCCTTTTACAGCAAAAGCAAAGATTACACAAAAACATAGTAAACTCACTATCTGGCCATACTGAACTTTCCCGCTAAGGTCTGAAATATAGCCAAAAAACAAGGGCAGAATTGCTCCACCAAAAATAGCCATCACAATTAAGCTGCTGCCGTATTGTGTATCAGCCCCCAATCCTTTAATCCCAAGGGAGAAAATGGTCGGAAACATGATTGACATAAAGAATGTAATTCCAATGACCGCATAAATAGCTACAAAACCATGGCTGAACGTTGCAAGAAGACAAAGTAAAATACAGAATGCTGAATAAATAGCAAGCAATCGTTCAGAAGCAATAAACCTCATCATAAATACACCAAAAAATCGCCCGACCATAAAAGCCAATCCGCAACCCCAACCCAAATAATCGGCAGCCAGCACATTACTGATGCCAGCCACTTCCACAGCGTATAAAATAAAAAAGCTGAAAATACAAACCTGAGCACCAACATAGAAAAACTGAGCGACAACTGCCCATGTCAGATGCCGGTGACGAAGAGCCTTGAATACATTAAGGCTTTTACTCTCATCCTTGTCCTCAACTTCAGGAAGTCTTAAAAAATAAAAAACAGCTGCAATAACCAGAATTAAACTTCCTAATATAAAATACGGGACTTTCACGGTAGAAGCTTCCGAAGCCAGGGCGATCTGCTTTGCACTTTCAGTCATTGCGTTGAGCTCTTCATCGCTGTATCCTTCAGTTAAAATAAATCTCGCTCCAATGATCGGAGCCATGGTAGCCGCCAGCCCGTTAAATGACTGTGCAAAATTAAGCCTGCTGGTTGCTGTCTCGGGATCACCAAGCAATGAAACATAAGGATTTGCTGCTGTTTCAAGAATCGTTAGTCCACAGGAAATAATAAACAATGCACCCAGAAAAAATGAATATTCCTGGGTATTTGCAGCCGGAATAAACAGAAAAGAACCAATGGCAAATAAAACCAATCCTGATAGAATTCCGGTTTTATAGCCATATTTTTTCATCAGTATCCCCGCAGGAATAGCTACAAGCAGATAGGCTATAAAAACCGCGGAATCTACCAATGATGACTGCAATATATTAAGACTGAAGGATTTTTTCAGGTGAGGAATCAGTATAGGATCCAGATTATGAACAAAACCCCACATAAAGAATAGTGAGGTAACCATAATAAAAGGGAAAAAGTACTTATTCTTTGCCATATAATCCTGTATTAGTATGTCCCGCTGCAAGTGTATTTCCCTTAGTCTGAAAATATTTTTTCAGCATGACGGCCGGAATAGCCTGAGGATTACATTACAATAATACTAATTCAGGTGGTTTTATTATAAGAGATTTTAACTTAAAATGAAAGCTTTCCAAAGAAATACTGATGGTTAAAGAACCATATAATACCGCTATATAAACTATGTACAGGCCAGCGGGATTTAACCAATCCTGACCGAAGTCATGGTCAGCGAGCCACCTACCGCTTTATCATTAAAAAATGAAACCCCTTCATTCTTTCCCTGGAGTCCCAAATTATACAAGAGAGGCAGGTAATGCTCAGATGTAGGTATAGCTTTTGAAATATCCGGGCTAATGGTATTAAAATTGATCAATGCCTGATGATTGCCATCGGCTATCAGTCTTTTAAATTTATCATTTAGTTCATAAGCCCAGTCGAAACCAAACTCCGGTTCACTTAGCCGATCCCATGCTACCATTCTTAAATTATGTACCATATTACCACTACCAAGAATAAGAATTCCTTTTTTACGAAGTGAGTACAGATCCTTTGCTAGATCATAATGATATTGGGGGCCTTTAGAGTAGTCAATACTCAGTTGTAATACTGGCACATTGGCTTTCGGATACATATGCCTGACCACTGTCCATGCACCATGATCAAGTCCCCAGTCGTGATCCGGTTCTGCATGAACAGCGTGCAATAATGAGATAGTTTCATTTGCAACCCGGATACTTCCTGGTGCAGGGTATTGAACGTCGAACAAAGCTTGCGGAAATCCGCCGAAATCATGAATCGTTGGCGGGAAATCCATTGCTGTAACCTTTGTTCCCTTACTTAGCCAGTGAGCAGAAATAACCAGCACTGCTGCAGGCTCAGGAATTTCAAACGCCAGTTGCTTCCATTTTTGAGAAAACTCATTGTCTTCGATGCCATTCATCGGAGAACCATGACCGACAAAAAGTACCGGCATAAGATACCCATCTTCCTTTAAATCATTGGTAAACCTGTTGAATTTGCTAAGATCTGACATTTCTTATATATATGATTATCAGATACAAAAATAGCACCTGAAAGCCCAGGTGCTATTGATATAGATTAAAAAATGACCTTGATCTGCATCAAGATTCTTTTGAAATTATTGCGGTCTTTTGAAAAGTCCACCCATTACTGCTTTCCCAAGAATATGTCCCTGAATGGTCTGCATTATTTTAGCTCGGGTTTCAAAAGGGTCGTTATTTACCGCCGGAAAATCGAGTGTAATATCCAGAGCCAGAATTTCAAACATATAATGGTGCAAAGGACCACTGGCAGCAGCACCCGGTCCGCGGTAAACCGGACCGGTAACACTTATCTGATAACTACCATCGGGTAATTTAGCCCCTCTTGGAAGCCCTTCAGGAAACCCTGTAGAATTAGCAGGAATATTCCACACCAGCCAGTGAACCTGATCATCTGTAGTTTTATTCCTTACAAAATCTAAGTCATGCATATGAAGCAATAAACTCTTTGTTCCTGCAGGCACATTTGTCCAGGATAATGCCGGTGAGGTTCCTTCGCCAGGAGCAGCTCCCGGAGCGGCCTGACTGAATTTTACCGGTATAACTGTGCCGTCAGCAAATGCATTCGTACTGAGTGTCATAGGTGCAGGAGCAGTTTGAGCATTGCTTAAGAAAGCAAAACTTAGAAATAGTGCAGAGAATAAAAATATCTTCTTCATGTTTGGTTTGTGTTTAAAAAATGAGTAGCAAATTAATAATTATAATGATTGCTTCAACCTCATCCCTGTAAAATAAAGGATATGATATTGAATACCTTCAGAAATTTGCAAAAAGGAGGAAATAAGCCAAGCCCGTTAGAAATATTGCACAAAAACCAAAGAATGCGGTTTTTCGGAGTTCAACACTTCCAACAATAAGTACAATCATAAACTTAATCAGTGTATTCGATAGTGCAGCAATTAAAATCGTGTTGATAGCAATTGCAGAATCTCCTCCGGATTTTGCCATTTTAGCCATAGAAAGTGTTATCGCATCCACATCAGTTATTCCTGAAATTGCTCCGGCAATATATGTTCCATTATCACCGAAATTATCACCGGCGTATTTCACGAGCCATTGAATAGCTGCATATAGTAATGCAAACTTAATTGCAGTGGCAAGATCAAGCGGATTTTTAAGAACAATCCATAATTCCAGAAAAAGTTCCCAGTTAATTACATAGACCTCAAACAACACTCTTGGAAACATGATTGTACAAGCACTGATTATTCCCATCGCATAATAAAACGAGGAACTCACAGATGCAGTTTCCTTGCTTTTTCTTGAGAAAGTAAGAGCCACTGAAGTACTAGAAACTAAACCGCCAACCAATCCTGCAATCATTGTACCCCTTTCACCCATAAATTTGGCAATCATATAACCTACAAGGCTGGTACCCGCTACCAGTAGCACCATCTGCCAGATTTCCTTAAGATTCCATAAATTATACGGTCCGAAATTATCCTCCGGAAGAAAAGGTATCACCAGCGCAGACATCACCACGAAGAGAATGATAGCCAGCAATTCGCGACGCTCAAGCTTCTCAACAAAAAGGTGTATCGTTGGCCTGAATGCCAGAAGAAGAAGCATTACGACCATCACAATAAGTGCAAACAAAACCATCTCCAGGAATACCAGTCCCCCAAGCAGGAATGTAATCAAAAGCGCAAATTCAGATGTTGCGCCTCTGTTACTGGGCAGTTTTGCAAAATACATATAAGAAGCTATCACAAATGCAAAAACACAAACCAGCGTCGCTCCAAATATCCAGGCACCAATAATGGAAGAAATTATAGCTGATATAAACCCGAACATGCTTACCATGGTAAAGGTTCGTATACCTGCAAATTGCTCCTGATTCTCCTGAGCCTCTTTCGAAAATTGCCTCTCCATACCTATCAGAAAGCCCATGCCAATACTGATGAACAAGCCCGACAGGTGTTCCATATTCAAATCAGAAAGGTGTACAGCTCCAAACTCCATTCGGGAATAAAAAATAAAGTTAAGAAAATCATCTGATCTTAGTTGAGACCCGACAGGCTTTCGGGTCTCAACTTCTTACACTGATTCCGATTCTTTTATCCGCTGAACCGAAACTATCCTGAACGTGCGTAGCCCTGTAGGCATTTCCCAATCCACTTCTATTCCCGGACGATAACCTAACAAAGCCACCCCGATTGGTGCCAGTACAGAAAGTCTATTGGTTTTATAATCAGCCTTCCCCGGGTTAACAAGAATAAAATTATATTTCTGTCCGCTTTCTGTGTCCTCAATCTCAACGATAGAATTCTCTGATACAACATCGTCAGGAATCTCTTCAGGCTTAAGCACTCTGGCGGTTTTTAACTCCAAACTGAGTTTCTTTTTATTGAATTCTGATAGCTGAGTACTCAGATTAAGATGGTTTTGCAAAAGTTCAAAATCATTTTTTGACAAGATCAATTGTGCTACTTTCATATGCTATATTTTTTTAGTGATATATTAAATTAAATGAGAGGTTTATTGTGGCCGTAAGGAATCTATTCTTATTTCAGAATTCAGCCCCAGCGAAAAAACTCAGTCATTAAAGACCATAGCTATGATTCCTGAGAAAAAAAATGAAATAAAAATGGATCGACCAGAAGGCCCCAAACCTTGTAAAAGTAGGTTGGGGCTTAATTAATAAAGTCTTTACTACTTATCCGGAAAGAATATCCGATTGGAAAATTAACACGATTCAGTATGGCGCAGGAAATTAAAGCCACTTGCATTCTACCTGCCAGGCACTTTATTATTTCCGTAAAATTTAACACCAAATGTTTCATTAAAGCATTTACCTCACTTGTACAAAGATAAGGCTTAATTGTGATTTAAAAAAACACCAGCATTTATAAGCTAATAAATTAAAAGTCAAATAAAATATGAGGATTTAGAAAATGATACGGGATATGATTGAGTTTCCTTCAGAATAATTAATTTATACCAAACCCTGTGCAAGCATAGCATCAGCGATTTTAACAAACCCTGCTATATTTGCACCTTTAACATAATTAACATAATCCTCGTCTTCGCGCCCATAGCACTCACATGCCCTATGAATTTGTTCAATAATCACTTTCAGTTTATTATCTATTTTATCGCGACTCCAGGAGTAGCGAAGTGAATTCTGTGACATTTCCAGGCCCGAAACTGCCACCCCTCCTGCATTTGCAGCCTTACCTGGAGCATATAAAATTCTAGCCTTTTCAAAAACATGTACTGCCTCCGGACTTGAAGGCATATTTGCACCTTCAGCAACACAAATACACCCATTGCTAACCAGCGTACGTGCATCATACTCATCCAATTCGTTTTGAGTAGCATTTGGAAATGCAATATCACATTTTACGCCCCATGGTTTTTCTCCGGGGTGAAATTCACAGCCATATTTTTCTGCATATTCTTTAATTCTTCCACGCTTCTTATTCTTTAGTTCCATGATGTATTCCAGCTTTTTTGAATCAATACCCTCAGAATCATAGATATAGCCTTCAGAATCAGACATAGTTAAAACTTTGGCACCCATCTCAATACATTTTTCAACAGTGTACTGAGCAACATTCCCCGAACCCGAAATAACAACCTTTTTACCTTCAAAAGAATGACCTTTAAGCTTTAGCATGGCTTCAACAAAGTAGACCACACCATATCCGGTTGCTTCAGGACGGATCAGACTTCCACCCCACTCACTTCCTTTACCTGTTAAAACTCCTGTAAATTCGCCGGAAATACGTTTGTATTGCCCGAACATAAATCCAATTTCTCTTGCCCCCACACCTATATCTCCAGCGGGAATATCCAGATCAGGACCAACATGCCTGTAAAGTTCGGTCATAAAGCTTTGACAGAATTTCATCACCTCATTATCTGATTTTCCTTTGGGATCAAAATCGGAACCACCTTTTCCACCACCCATAGGAAGTCCGGTAAGACTATTTTTCAGCGACTGCTCAAAAGCAAGGAATTTTAATACACTCAAATTGACCGAAGGATGAAAACGAAGTCCTCCCTTATAAGGTCCAATTGCACTATTCATCTGGACTCTAAAGCCACGGTTAATCTGCACTTCTCCTTTGTCATCCAACCATGGCACTCTAAAAATAATGACTCTTTCAGGCTCAGCCATACGTTCAAGAACCTTATTAATCTTGTATTTTGTATGCTTTTCTGTATAAGGAATAATTGATTCAGCCACTTCAAAAACGGCCTGTAAAAACTCAGGTTCATTCCCGTTTCGTGATTCCACAATCTTCATAAACTCGCTAACATTCTTATCCATATAATTCTTTACAGGTTTGGGATTTTATTGAAACAAAAATTATTGAAAACAAAAAAGAAGGTAAAATTCCAAATTGATATTCTATCAGCTAAAATAGATTAATATTTCCTTCTTCGTAATTATTTATCTATCTTATTACATTAGATCACTTCGCGTTCAAAAAACATTGGAAATATTATAAAATGACACTTAAGGATATGGCTGCAAATAATTTTAAGTTATCATTCTGATATCTATAACTGAACTCTTCTGAAAGAATAAACAAAACTTTTGTGCACTGACTGCATCAAGTAGAAGACTTTACTTCATTATTGATAAGATCTGATTGAAAATGATTAATTCTTTGGACTAATCCAAAGCAAAGGCCACATAACTGTCTCCCTTATGCATTCCCAGTTTTGTTCCACCACAGGCAATTACTACATACTGTTTACCATTAACCATATAGGTCGAAGGTGTTGCGAAGCCGGATGCCGGCAATGGATATTCCCAGAGTAATTTACCGGTTCTTTTTTCAAAAGCCCTGAAGGTATTATCTTTGGTAGCGGCAATGAATAACAAACCTCCGGCTGTAACCAGCGGACCACCATAGTTTTCAGTACCAGTTGGAGGAATACCTTGTTTCGTCAGTTCTTTAAATTCACCCAATGGAATTTGCCATACCTGTTCTCCTGTATTAAGATCAATTGCACTAAGCGTTCCCCAAGGCGGACTGATAGCCGGATAACCGTTTTCATCCAGAAATTTATTATAGCCATTAAAGCGGTACGGCACATCCGGATAATCATCTTTTGTCTGAATCAATACCTCTTCCTTCTCTTCACCGAATATATAGGATATTATACCTTGTTTCTCTGCATCACTAATCTGACTAAATCCAGGCATCATCCCTTTGCCGTTACTGATAAGACTTGTTACTGCCGAACGGCCCAAACGTTCCCTGATCCCTACCAAAGCAGGATAGCCACTCTGAGGATTTCCTGAAAAATCGACACGGTGGCAAGATTGACAATGATTGAGATATAAAGATTTACCTGAACTCAGAGCTTTAGATTTCACTTCATTCTTAAGGCTGAGACTAAACAACCAGGCCATCTCATTGGAATTGACATAGATAATACCTTCTTTGTCAACTGCGGCCCCGCCCCACTCTGCTGCACCATCAGGTCCGGGAAAGATCAATGTCTGCCTGAAATCAAGTGGTTCAAAAGCACCCCGTTTGGACTGCCTGAAAACACTTAAGAGTGAATCTCTTTTGCCTGAGAATGGGGTAATGTCATCTTCAGTAAGATCTTGTCTGGCAAAAGGCTTAGGCATACGCGGTATGGGCTGTGTGGGCCATGTTTTTTCTCCCGGAAGGGTAGATTGCGGCACAGGAACTTCATCGATTGGAAAAAGTGGCTCACCAGTTACACGATCAAAAACAAAAATATAACCTGATTTAGTGACCTGAGCGACAGCATCGATGCTTTTACCATTCCTGTTAATCGTAATCAGATTTGGAGGAGCCGGAATATCCCTGTCCCATATATCATGATGAACGGTTTGGAAGTGCCAGATATATTCTCCTGTTCTCGCATTCAAAGCTATCAAAGAGTTTGCATATAGATTTTCACCTTCCCGGTTACCTCCATAAAAATCAAATGAAGCTGAACCTGTCGGAATATAAATAATTCCTCTTTTACGGTCAACCGCCATCCCTGCCCAGTTGTTTGCAGCACCAATCGCCGGGTTTTTATATGCATCTGCCGGCCATGTTTCATATCCGGGTTCACCTGGATGAGGAATAGTTTTAAATACCCAGGCTAATTTACCAGTCCTCACATTAAACGCCTGTATATATCCCGGAGCAGAGCCTGTGCCTTCGCCAAGCCTCATTGGCATGATGATCAGGTCGTCAAAGATTGTTCCGGGTGTTGTTGATGAAACAAATTTAGAAGCCGACTCTATTCCCAGTCCGCTTTTCAAACTCACCCTGCCGTTTTCTCCAAAAGAAAGAATCAGCTTACCAGTAATCGCATTTATAGCATAAAGCCAGGTTTGATAGGCATACAAGATCCGCTTGTCCTTGCCTTTAGACCAATAAGCAACACCTCTGTTCACGTTTGATACGCCTTTGTTTTCAGGAGAAAATCGCCAGATTTCCTCTCCGCTGGCAGCATTTAATGCAAACAGGTGATTTGAAGCAGTTACCGCATATAAACGATTTTCAATAATAATGGGATTACATTGTACCTGACCTGAATCTCCGCTATGGAATTCCCAAACCGGTTTCAGAGATTTTACATTATCCGTATTGATCTTTGAAAGCGGTGAATAATGATTTCTGTCAGCGCCTCCGAGGTATTCAGGCCAGTCGCTTTGCCCCGGCTGAATCAGAGAGCCCTGAAAATTTAAAAATAAGACACATATACCAAGAACTGCAGTAATCCTGAACAGGAGATTCTTCATTAGGATATCATTAGATCAGTTACAAAGACCATACTTCATCCCATTAAATTATAAAAATTTATCAGAAAACTGATTTAGAGATTTACAAATTAAAAATCGAAGCGCCGAAGATTATTAAAACACCATTCATCCAGAACAATTTATTTCTTGGGATAGACCAGAAGTGGCACAGGCGAGTTTAATGAATACTCTGCAGTACTGCTTGAAAGAAATAATTTCTGGAAAAATCCCTGATTCTGATCCGTAAACATCACCAGAATAGAAGGCTTATGTTTTTTAATCACTGCCTGCAGATTTACAACCAGATTATAAAGCAGATTAATGCTCTCAAGACTGTATTTGATATCTGTTTCAGGGAACTTTCGGATAACATTCTCAATCACTTTCGAGTTAAAAACAATATCAGATGGATAATTCATATGAAGCAATTCTATTGTTGCTCCCAAGGGATTTGCAAATTCAACCACTCGTTTCATCTCCTTTTCAAGGTCAGAAAGATCAGTTGCATATAAAACAGATTTTATTTTGGTATGCCTGTATGTATTGGGAACAGCAATAACCGGTACCCGAGATTGTAAAATCAGGTTAGAAGTATTGGTTCCAAAAATCTTTTTCACTTTGCCTCCACCTCTTCTGCTGATACAGATAAAATCAAAAGCCTTGTCCTTAGCAAACTTCATAATATTAGCATCAGTTATAAAAGAGCTGGATATTACGTGATGTATTTTACCCGGAACCGCATCCATAGCTTTATATATCGCTGCAACAAATTTCTCAAGTTTAAGCTTAAGTTTTGTGGCTTCGTGATTTTCATAACTGGTGAAAGTTTTCTCACCCCATGAAGTAGGTTTCATGATATAATAAGAATGAAAAAATGTCAATTCACACTCCTGCTGTGAAGCCATTTGTATAGCAAAACGAATCCCTGCTTTAGAATTAGATGAGAAATCGGTTGTAACAAGAATCTTTTTCATAATAAATGGATTGAAATAAAATGTGCAATATTATTACTGCGAAATACTATTAATCTAAAGAACAATTACGATCTCAGACATAATATTTAGGCGCTATTACTAAAAACCTGAGAATACTAAGGTACAGTTTTGAAAATAGAAGCAAATGACAGTTCTCAGATAAGTGAATGACATAGATCACATAATTATAATTAATAAAACTCAATATTGGGGTTTATTAATTATCCGGATTTCTAATAAAACCTGCTGCGATTTTTTTTCGGATTAATGACTTTTTAAATGAAATTGACTATTTTATCATCAAATTAAAGCTAAAACTATCCAAATTGTCAAACAATCCATTTCCATTTAAAGGACTAAGTAGTGAGGAAGTAACTGCAAGAAAACAGGATGATATAGATGAGGATTCAGAACAAAGTGAATTTCTCATTATACTGAAAGAGACAGTTCTTGAACCCATATTTATTCTCCTGATTACTTCTGCCGCTGTTTATCTGCTTCTTGGAGAATTGTCGGAAGCTATTTTTCTGATGTCTGCAGTAGTTCTTGTATCTACCATTTCGTTTTTCCAGACCTATCGTAGCCGAAAAGCATTATCCTTGCTTGAGGTACTGACAGCATCAAAGACAAAAGTGATCAGGGATGGGGAAGTAAAAGAAATCAAATCTGAAGAAATTGTAAATGGCGACTTTCTGATAGCAGAAGAGGGTTCGCTGCTGGCTGCTGATGGAATTATAGTCCATTGCAATGATTTTTCTGTAAATGAGGCGATGCTTACCGGAGAATCTTTAGCGGTAAGTAAGAACACTGACAAAAACAATAATGAAGTCTTTCAGGGTACTCTGGCGGTTTCAGGACTTGCAGTATATGAAGTTACAGCAAGAGGGGCTGAAAGCCGTGCAGCTCAACTGGCTGCTCTTGCGAAAAACATTAAAACAGAAAAGCCGCCTCTATACAAACAAATACTAAGTTTTGTAAAATCAATGACACTGGTTGGGCTGGTCTGTTTTTTACTTGTCCTTGGGATCAATTACTACCAAACTAATCAATTCTTGGAGAGCCTGCTGAGTGCATTAACACTGGCTATGTCAATCCTGCCCGAAGAGATCCCTGTGGCTTTTACCACATTCATGGCCCTTGGTGCTTTGAAATTATCCAAAGCCGGCATTCTTGTGAAGGGTCTGAATACAGTAGAAACCCTTGGTGCTTCTACTGTAATTTGTATTGACAAAACGGGGACAATCACTGAAAACAGGATGAAGCTCATCGCTGCTTACATTTATAAAACAGATGAAACATTTACAGACAAAGACCTAAGTAAGCAAGTTACTTTGAATGAAGTAGCGGAACTGGGGATGTGGGCTTCAGAGCCGGTGCCATTCGACCCTATGGAAATCGCATTGCACGCCTTTTATAAAGAACATATAACAACTGACGAAAGACCTGACTACAAAATGATCCATGAGTATCCGCTTGGAGGACAACCGCCTATGATGACGCATGTGTTTGAGAATAAGGAGGGAAAGCGGATTATTGCTGCCAAAGGCGCTCCTGAGCAAATCATTAATGTATCAGGACTGGAAAAGGATGAAAAAGAAAAGGTTACCGGGAAAATAAAGGAACTGGCTTCTGAAGGATACAGAATTCTGGGAGTAGCCCAAACACAATTTGAAGGCAATTCTTTCCCTGAGAACCAGCAGGATTTCAGATTCAATTTTATTGGGCTGCTTGCCTTCTATGATCCTCCTAAACCGAATATCGAAAATGTGTTTAAGCAATTCTATAATGCGGGAATTGCCGTTAAAATTATAACCGGCGACAATGCTTTAACAACCTCTACAATTGCCAAACAATGTGGGTTCAGGGATGCAGAAAAGACTCTGGAGGGGAAAGACCTGATTGATATGAGTGAAACAGACCTACTAGCAGCAGCAAAAAACTGCAATATTTTCACCAGGATGTTTCCTGAAGCAAAGCTCAGGATTATAGAAGCACTTAAAAAGCAAGGTAATGTTGTGGCGATGACTGGCGATGGAGTGAATGATAGTTTAGCACTCAAATCGGCTCACATCGGAATCGCAATGGGAAAAAAAGGCTCAGAAGTAGCCCGGCAGGCATCCTCACTTATTCTGATAGATGATGATCTCTCTCACATGGTCGAAGCAATTGCCATAGGCAGAAGAATTTATGAAAATCTGAAAAAAGCAATTCAATATATCATCTCTATCCATATTCCTATCATCCTGATCGTTACAGTCCCATTAATACTTTTATGGAAATACACCAATATATTTACTCCCGTCCATGTAATTTTTCTCGAACTGATTATGGGGCCAACCTGCTCAATAATTTTTGAGAATGAGCCTATCGAACCTGATTCGATGAACAAAGCTCCCAGAAAATTCAGCACCAGTTTTTTCTCTTTCAGTGAACTATCCATGAGTATTATACAAGGCCTCGCAATCACGGGAGTTTGTCTTGGACTTGGCTATTTTTATATGGAAAAGCAACATAGCTTAGCTGAGGTAAGAACCATTATTTACAGCACTCTAATCCTCAGCAATGTTTTCCTTACTCTCTCAAACAGATCATTTCACTATTCTGTATTGACAACGATACGTTACAAGAATGCGCTGATTCCACTCATATTAAGTATTTCACTGATCATTCTGCTGCTTTCAATTTATTTTACTCCCTTCCAGAATATATTTCAGTTCGTACCACTTCAGGCCATAGATCTTAGTTATTGTCTTGTTGCAGCTTTTGCAGGTGTAATGTGGATAGAAATAGTTAAATTTATTAAGAGGAAAATATAAGGGGGGCATTTTTAAAAAGTAGTATGTGAGAAATTAGTGATACTGATCACTCAATAGTATAATCGGAGTCATTTCAAAGCAAAGAATTAGACATCATTTTTGAATGCATGAATAATTTAAGTCCACAAGCTGAAACAGATGCATTTACTCAGTGTTATCACTGCGGAAATGATTGTATAGACGACCGGTATCATTTTGATGAAAAAGAATTTTGTTGTGTTGGATGCCAGAGTGTCTACCAGATACTTTCAGAAAACCAGCTCTGTAATTACTATGCCTACAATAGTAACCCAGGCAAGACTCAAAGCGATAAATTAGCACATTATGATTATCTGGATGAGCCTAAAATCTCCGGGGCATTAGTCGACTATACAGACAATACAATCAGCGTCATTACACTTTATATTCCCGCAATTCACTGCAGTTCCTGTTTATGGCTGCTGGAACATCTTTACAAAATAAACAGCTCGATTGTCAACTCCCGCATCGATTTTCTTAAAAAACAGGTCAGTATAACTTTCAGGCACCACGAGTTCTCCTTAAAAGAACTGGTAATTCTGCTAAGTACAATCGGATACGAACCTGTAATCAGTTTACAAGATGTCGTAAAGGAACAAAACAAGGTTTCTGACAGGGATTTGATCAAGAAGATTGCTGTAGCAGGTTTTTGCTTTGGGAATGTGATGCTTTTGAGTTTTCCCGAATATTTCGGACTAGCCAGTTTTGAGCATCAGTTTAAATCCTTCTTTGGATGGCTAAACCTGGTATTTGCATTCCCGGTTGTTTTATACAGTGGGCGTGATTATTTCATTTCTGCATGGAAAAACCTAAAAAATAAAGTATTAAATCTCGACTTTCCGCTTGCGCTAGGTATCGCAGTGATGCTGATACGATCTGTTTACGAAATTTTAAGTGGCACAGGAGCCGGATTTGTGGATACACTGTGCGGACTTGTATTTTTCCTGT
The DNA here is from genome assembly GCA_964529165.1 of uncultured Sphingobacterium sp. Lineage (GTDB taxonomy): Bacteria > Bacteroidota > Bacteroidia > Sphingobacteriales > Sphingobacteriaceae > Daejeonella. The sequence continues at coordinate 10,675 of CAZGWG010000033.1, read as the reverse complement.
TAATTGGTCGATGGGTACAACAACGTACGTATCACCATCTTTCTTTCGAGCGCGATTACAGGTCTTATTTCCCCGTTGCTGTAACTCTCCTGACAGAGAACACCGAAAAACCGATTCCTATGGATGAACTTAAGGTAGGTGACAGAATCCTGATCCGGAATAATGAAGTAATTCCTGCCGACACCATATTGATGAAAGGGGACGCGGTAATTGATTTCAGTTTCGTTACCGGAGAATCCTCTCCTGTACAAAAAGTATTGGGCGAAGTGGTTTATGCAGGCGGGCGCCAAATCAATGAAGCCATAGAGCTGGAAGTGATCAAACCTGTTTCTCAGAGTTATCTGACAAGCCTATGGAATAATGAAGCTTTTGAAGGGAAAAGAAAAAAGATGGACACCTTCAGCGATACTGTAAGCCGCTATTTCAGTATTGTCCTTCTGCTTATTGCATTTGGCTCAGCTGTTTTCTGGTGGATAATCGGGGAGAATGGTAAAGCGTGGGAATCATTTACCGCTGTATTAATCATTGCATGTCCTTGTGCCCTGGCCCTGAGTTCGCCATTTACCTTATCGGCAGTACTAAGCATTTTTGACAGGAACAAATTCTATCTGAAAAACACGGCTGTAGTGGAACAACTTGCCCGAATCGACACCCTTGTTTTCGACAAAACAGGTACTATAACAGCTCCTGAAGGTTTTAAGATCAGCTTTGAAGGTGATTTGAATTATGAAGAGAAATGCCTGATCAGCTCCCTCGCCCGTAACTCAGGACATCCCTTAAGCAGGGAGATGGTAAAATGGATCGGGATAAATGAGTATTTCCCTGTAAGTGTTTACAAAGAAATTCCCGGAAAGGGAATTGAAGGCATTGTTAAAAATAAGCTGGTTAGAATTGGTAGTGCATCATTTTTAAACCTAAACTCTGTTAAAACTGATACCGGGACTGTATATATCCAGATAAATGACCATTATGCCGGTTACTTCAGTTTCAGACAAAGATGGCGCCCCGGATTAAGAGAGCTATTTAGTCAATTAGGTAAATCGCTGGGAATGCACTTACTATCAGGCGATCAGGATACCGAACGCGAATTTCTCCTTCCAGCCTTTCCATGGGAAGATCAGATGCATTTTAAACAGAGTCCGCAAAACAAACTCGATTACATTAACGCGCTTCAGCAGGATAATAAAAAAGTAATGATGCTGGGTGATGGGTTAAATGATGCAGGAGCATTAAAACAAAGTGATCTGGGAGTTGCAGTTACAGATAATATCAATAACTTCTCTCCCGGATGCGATGCGATATTAGATGGTGCAGGCTTTGAAAAACTACCCCGGTTCATTCAACAGGCAAAAGATGCTGTAAAAGTTATTCATATCAGCTTCGGTATCTCACTAACCTATAATGTGATTGGCTTATCCTTTGCAGTTCAGGGTTTATTATCACCTCTGTTTGCAGCAATATTAATGCCTTTAAGTACAGTTACTATTATTTCATTCACGAGTATCGCAACTCATTTGTTTGCTCGAAAAAATAAATTGACATGAACATACTCTATTTTCTGATTGGCTGCAGTGTATTACTGGCTTTGATTTTTCTGTTTGCTTTTTTCTGGGCGATGAAAAATGGCCAGAACGATGATACCTACACACCTGGTGTTAGAATATTGTTTGACGACGATATCCCAAACGAAAACAATAAGTGATGAGGATCACCTTTTTGAATAAGGTATGTCACATGATTGTCACGTGAGCTCTTTAATTTTACATCATAAATAAAAACGTACAGTATGCTTGAAAAATTCAACTATGACAACAAAATTGTAAGGAATTTTGCGATAGCCACCGTGTTATGGGGTATTATCGGAATGACTGTCGGATTACTGATTGCAATGCAGCTTTTCAGTCCGGAAATGAACCTTGGCAATCAGTACACTACTTTTGGCCGTATCCGTCCATTACACACCAATGCAGTAATTTTTGCATTCGTAGGTAATGGGATTTTCATGGGGGTTTATTACTCCTTACAACGCCTTCTTAAGGCCAGGATGTTCAGTGATGCACTAAGTAGTATTCACTTCTGGGGATGGCAATTAATCATTGTAGCCGCCGCCTTAACGCTTCCCCTGGGTATAACCACATCGCATGAATATGCTGAACTTGAATGGCCAATCGATATCGCTATTACCCTCATCTGGGTGGTATTTGGTATTAATATGTTTGGTACAATTATCAAACGCCGTGAGCGGCACATGTATGTAGCTATATGGTTTTATATCGCCACGTTCGTAACTGTAGCAGTGCTCCACATTGTGAATTCATTTCAGCTACCAATTTCTGCTTTCAAAAGTTATTATTTATATGCCGGTGTTCAGGATGCTCTTGTACAATGGTGGTATGGCCACAACGCTGTAGCATTCTTCCTTACCACCCCATACCTGGGTATGATGTATTACTTCCTTCCCAAAATGGCTCAGCGTCCGGTTTACTCTTATAAATTAAGTATCCTTCACTTCTGGTCTCTGATCTTCATTTATATCTGGGCTGGTCCGCACCACCTCTTATATTCTTCCCTTCCAGGATGGGCTCAATCATTAGGGGTTGCCTTCTCCATCATGTTGATTGCACCTAGCTGGGGTGGTATGATCAATGGTTTATTAACTCTGAGAGGTGCCTGGGACAAAGTACGCGAGGACACCAACCTGAAATTCATGGTAGTAGGTATTACCTCTTATGGTATGGCAACCTTCGAAGGCCCGATGCTGTCACTTAAACAGGTGAATGCCATAGCGCACTTTACCGATTGGATCGTAGCACACGTTCACGTTGGTGCATTGGGATGGAATGGCTTCTTAACCTTTGCTATTCTCTACTGGCTAATACCACGTATATACAAAACCGAGATCTTCTCCAAAAAATTGGTAGCATTCCACTTCTGGATAGGCACTCTGGGTATACTGTTCTATGCAATACCAATGTATCTGTCAGGTTTCTTACAAGGATTAATGTGGAAAGAGTTCACACCTGAAGGACTGTTAAAATACCCTAACTTTCTGGAAACAACTCTTCAGCTTCTTCCAATGCATATGTTCCGGGCAATTGGTGGAGTATTATACCTCAGTGGTGTGATCGTGATGTGCTATAACCTGATCAAAACTGCAGGCAGTGGACAACTTGTTGCCGATGAACCTGCAGAAGCAATGGCTCTTGAACCTGCATTCGCACCGGGAAGCGGTGAAAAAACCTGGCACCGTTCATTAGAGCGTAAACCAATGTATTTCCTGGTTCTGTCACTGATTGTAATTCTGATTGGCGGTATGGTCGAAATGATGCCAACCTTTATGATCCAGTCCAATATCCCAACAATAGCCAGTGTTAAGCCATATAGCCCGCTTGAATTGCAGGGCCGTGATATTTATATCCGGGAGGGTTGTGTAAGTTGTCACTCGCAAATGGTCAGGCCTTTCCGTTCAGAAACCGAACGATATGGTGAATACAGTAAAGCGGGGGAATTTGTTTATGATCATCCATTCTTATGGGGCTCAAAGCGTACCGGACCTGATCTTCACAGAGAAGGAGGCAAGTATTCCAATGCGTGGCAATTCAACCACCTCCTTGATCCAACTACCATGTCACCGGGAAGTATTATGCCTCCATATCCATGGCTAATTGATCAGACACTGGACACTACCACCACTGTTGCAAAGATTAATGCCATGCGAACTCTCGGAGTCCCTTATAAAGAAGGTTATGAGTTAAAAGCTAATGCCGATCTGAAGATTCAGGCCGATGCTATAGCCGCTAATCTTGCAATAGATAATATTAAAGTTCAAAGCAATAAGGAAATCATAGCGATTATAGCTTATCTGCAACGGCTTGGAACTGATATCAAAGCAGGCGGAACAGGTTCAAACCAATAAGTAAGACAATTAAAATTAAATTAAAAAGATATGTTCAAACAATTTATAGATAAATCCCTGGGCGCAGATATTTACCTGATCACCTCGCTTGGAATATTTTTAGTGTTTTTTCTTGTGGTCACTATCATGCTTTTCACAATGAATAAAAAACACATTAGTTATATGAGTGAGCTCCCTTTAAATGAAGATAAAGCATAGAATTATGAAACGTTTGATTTACACAATCGCATTCCTGTTAACTTCAAGCAGCCTGTGGGCTGCAGAAACACCTGCTGGTGGAAGTTCAGGAAATACTTTCTCAGAAGTAGTTGTGATATTATTTCTGATAGCACTTCTTTTCCTTATCGTTTCTCTGGTACTGCTCAAAACTGTAAAGGTGATGGCTAATGAGATTAAAAACCCTTCGCTCCTACCGGCTGAAGAACCTGCACGGATGCTTGAATATTCGGAATGGGAGGCATCAGAAAAAGCGAGCCCAGGTATCTGGTCAAAATTAATGGGACTCAGACCTATTTCTGAAGAAAAGGATATCATGATGGAACATGAATTTGACGGGATCGTTGAACTCGATAACCCTACACCGGCCTGGTTCATGGGACTATTTTATGCCACCATCATCTTTGCGGTAGTTTACCTTCTCAACTATCATGTGTTTGAATGGAGTCCGCTTCAGGATGAAGAATATGTAATTGAAATGAAGGCTGCAGAAGTTGAAAAGGCTGCAGTCCTGGCTAAGTCCGGTGAATTAATTGACGAAAACAGTGTTAAGGTAAATACCGATGCCGGAATTATAGCAGCCGGTAAAGCAGTTTATACTCAGAATTGTATTGCCTGCCATGGTGCATTGGGTGAAGGCACTGTAGGCCCCAACCTTACAGATGATTCCTGGCTTCACGGCGGAACAATTAATGCAATTTTTAAGACTATCAAATATGGTGTACCAGAAAAAGGTATGATTTCCTGGGAGAAAACACTGACTCCTAAACAGACATCAGATGTTGCAAATTTTATTCTAAGCCTTCAGGGCACAAATCCACCTAATCCAAAAGCACCACAAGGTGTGAAATTATAAACTAACCATTTATATTCTGCAAACCCCGGATTCTTAGTCGAACCCGGGGTTTTATTTTATTGACATTCCAATCTTTCTGATTATTTTGAGAATCTAAAATTCAGATATTAATTTTTCTGTCTTGGACTTCCATGCTCGTCATAATCAAAAATCCCATTAATTATCACCTCCTCCTCACATATAGGACATTCGGCAACAAGATTCTCAATTAACAGATCTTTTTCATTAGAAATATGAGCTCCAACAACCTCGATTGTGCCGCCATGCTCAGGACATATAAGTTTCATAACTTTATTTTTTGTTAAATATTGAATATTTAAATAAGGGGTATCAAAACTCAGGCAGAAGCTAATACTCTTCTGCCTGTTCCATTATTCCATACCAGTAACCTCTTTGATTTTGTATGTTTTCATGCCTTCAGGCATTTCCCAGCTAACTTCATCACCTACTTCATAACCCAACAGGGCAAGACCGATTGCCGAAAGAATTGAAACTTTATTATTCTTTATTTTAGCTTCTGATGGTGCTACAAGACCAAAACTCAACAACTCTGATGTCTCGATATCTATTACCTGTACATTGGTATTAATGCCCACAATATTCGCCGGGATACTTTTTGCTGGCAGGATGTTTGCGTGTTTCAGCTCAGACTCCAGCTTTGACCTGTTATATTCCGACAATTTATTATTTGATTTTAAATGATCTTTTATCAATCCGTAAACACCTTTTGAAAGGCTTATTTGAGTGGTTTCCATAAAATTCTTTTGAAGATTTATTCTATTAATAACTAAGAATTATCCGGCCGGAATAAGATTAATCGTAAAAGCGATTTTAAATCAGATTGAAATCATGGCGAGTAAACCCAGGCATGAAAAACCTGTGAGAAATAAAATAGGCCGGATGGCCCCGGTCTTTTCAGACCGGGGCTTAGGAAATAAAGTCTTTGCTGCTTATCTGGAAGGTATAACCTGTTGGGAAATTATCCCTGCCGGAATGGGTACATGACAGGTATAACACATGTATACTGTTTGCAATACACTGCATTTTTACTCCGTACATACATGTAATTTCGTTCATGATAAACCCAGTGGCTCTTATAATCTCAAATATAGCATTAAAATGGTAGAGGAAAAACTTAGTAAAGGTAAAGCTGAGCTATTAGATAAAACCTTGACAGGAAAATGATATTCAAACTCAATGCATACCGGCTTTGATTGCTTTATCAGATAATTTATAAAGGCCTGCTCCGGCAATGATTATCCTGTCATTATCCACTTGTTCCTCATGCCTTATTTCAACCCATCCGTAATGAAACCTATCTCCCTTTTTGATTCTGACACCGAGATATAATTTCAGACTGCCGTTAAACATTCCAATTCTTTCTACTTTCGATTGATAAACCGACTTCTCCAAAAGAATGCCCTGACTGGCTGACCATCGTTTTGAACTGGTAGCCGGTGAAATGTCATTAATTTCTGCATTTGAAGGAAAAGCATAAGCATCAAGAAGACCGCTGGCAACCAAATGGACATTTTCCTTCAAAGGATCTGCTAAATAATAAAAGGTGGTCACTCCATTTTCATAAAGAATATTGAGTCTGAAAGCGAGATCATTCTCTCCATCCTTATCAAGATCTATCAGATGCCTTATTCCGGCTTGATTCAGAACCAGTGGCTCATTAAACTCATTTAAAAGAATATTGCTCTCCTGAACAGGTTCAGGCTCAGCATTATTTGCTTTTTTACAGGAGACAGAAAAAAGGATAAAACCGGATAATAAAACTAAAAGGAGTTTTTTATCAATAGAAATCATTGTAATAAAATTCTTAATATTAAAAATCAACCTGCAATTATTCCGACACCCGAATTAAAAGCAGCCATCTTCAATAAGACGAAATCGTAGCAAAAAGTGTTACAGGTATTACAAGATTTTTAAAAGGCCCGGCATTTTTTAAACTGATAGGAAAGCCTATTTAGTTTTTCATCATCATTTCAGCCAGGCGATCATCCCTCCCATAAATATCATTTCGGAAATTAACTTTTCCATCTCTGTCTACAAAAGCAGTAAAATAAACAATAAACACAGGGACTCCCTCATTCAGAGTGACACTCCGCTCTTTCCCAGCATTCATGGCGGCATTGATCTTCTCATCATTCCATGAAGGATCATTCCTTAAAAGAAATTGAGCAAGTTTAAAAGGTTCCTGAATTCTCATACAGCCATGACTGAAGGCTCTGTTCGTTTCATTAAACAATGACTTTGCAGGTGTATCATGCAGGTACATATTGTAGTTGTTTGGGAAGAGGAATTTAACCAGCCCCAGTGAATTAGTAGGTCCGGGTTTCTGCCTAATCTCAGGAATCCCATCGCGATATCCGGTAATCTCCATATTGTGTTTCTCAAGATAATTCCGGTCGCGACGCATATCCTTAAGTACCTCATTGATAACAATACTTCTTGGGACATTCCAATATGGGCTAAATACAACATATTTTAGCTCTCCGCTAAAAATTGCTGTTTTATGAACCGGTTTACCTACCACAATATTGCAGCTCCATAATAATTTATCACCATTGTTGACATGTAATTTAAACTCAGGAATATTTACAACCAGGTAATCACTGCTAAGACTGACCGGTACCCAACGGCTTCTTTCCATATTGACCATTAATTGTCTGACCCTTTGTTTATATGGAACATTCATCTCCGCTATGGTGGTTTTTCCAATTACCCCGTCATCCTTTAGTCCATGTCTTTGTTGAAAGCTCATCACAGCTTTTTCAAGTTCGGGATCGTATAATCCTCCTGCATTGATAAGCTTAAGATCACCAAGATCATTAAGTCTTCGCTTAACCTGAACAATAACATCAGAACTATCCCCAGGCCTTAATGATTTATTGGGAGACTTAATTTCGAACCACTTTCCTTTCTCTTCCAGTTTACTATAATCCTCGAGGAATTTTCTCAGCAATCCATATTGTCTGTTTACCGGTCTTTTAATATCTTTTATTTGCTCAGGAGTAGATTTCAGAATACTGTCAAGAAACTCTTCATATGATACTCTTTTCCGGGGAAGATTCCAGTCAACCTTTTTTGAAACATTAGGATCCATACCTTCCCAAACAATATCAGCAAAGGCAAAATATTGAGAAGTAAGCATTAATTCCAGCTTTAGCGTCGTAGAGTCAGCTAATTTCTCCAAACTGCCTTCATAAATCAATGAATCAAGTGTGGCTGTATATGGGAGCTCTTTATTTACGCCATCATACTGCAGGTTCCTTAACCTGTCTGTCAGACTTGAGGCATGCTCAATCAGGCCTTTATTATCAAACCAGGCAAAAGCCATATTTCTATGGCTGTAAAATGTATTGATGCTCTTTTCATACTTTTTAAGCTTTGGATATTGCTTTAAAAAAACACCTATCTCCAGACTATCAAACCTTGATTTTGTTTGTGGACTAAAACTTCCGGGAATACTCTTATTCCAGACAGCCATATCAGCATACTTTAAAGAATCCGTTGCATGCTTTCCAGTATCCCTGGAATTCTGACCGCATCCCTGAAAAGGGAGAAGGGAAATTAACATATATACCAACAGGTATGCCGGAGTATTAAAATTCATTTTCTGATCTGTATATATACAATTTATTACAAAATTTAAGGATGTGCAAACAATGATCTACCAATCGGATACTGACGATAACATCAGGGGCTTTACCGCAACAACAAAGTTAACAGTCACGTCGTCACTTGTATTTAAAGTCCCCATTAAAGTTTTCTTCGGTATAACACCGTATGTGCTGAGTTTAAGTTTATGAGTGCCTGCGAAAGTTATTGTACCGTCCTTTACCACAGTGGCAATCAGATCCATTTTAATTGCCTGAGTTACTCCTGCAATCATCAGATTTCCACTTGCTTTTATAAGGTATTGGTCTTTATCATCCCAGGGAAGTATTTCGGATTTAGTATACTTGAAATATATCTTATCGAATGGGTATGATTTCAGGGTCCTGTGGGCAATACGATCCATATAAGTATTTGGACTGCTTAATTTCTTTACAGGAACAGTCAAGTTTAAACTATTGATGGTCTTTAATTGCCGGTTCAGCAGTGTAATCAGCGCCTTGCATTCTACACTGTCCGTTTTCATCTTCCAGTTATAATTATTTGTATATCCGCTAACCTCAATCTCACCCGAATGATAAACAAAGGTTTGTTGTTGCCCGAATACAAACAGGTTTGTAAACAAGAATAATAAGCTAAAAAAGACTTTTCTTAACCTACATTCACTTAAATTAACATTTGCTATCATGGCTATAATTTTAGATTTAAAAATCAGTAAAATACAGACTACCAACTATATATAAGAACTAATTCAGAACCTGAATTTCGATTCAAATAACCATCCAAAAGGCCTGATCTTTTCTTCCGGCTTCAAACCGTATCTTTTGATACTGTTTTCTTTGATTAATTCTACAGCTTCTTCGATAGAATCAGTTACAAGAAAAAGTTCCATATCCGAATCAGAGATTGTTCCCATTTGTTTCATCATTTCATTATGCTCAAGCAATTTCTGATGGAACTCCCTGCAAAAGATGATTACCGGAAAATGTCTGATCTTCTTTGTTTGAATCAGTGTAATTGCTTCAAAATATTCATCCAGGGTTCCAAAACCACCGGGCATAACCACAAAAGCAAATGAGTATTTAACGAGCATGACTTTACGGACAAAAAAATGCTTGATCTCAACCCATTTATCACAATATGGATTAACACTTTGTTCCATTGGAAGCTGGATATTGCAGCCAACTGAACGACCGCCAACATCTTTGGCTCCACGGTTTGCAGCTTCCATTATTCCGGGGCCTCCACCTGTCATAATCGTAAACCCTAATTTGGCAAATTCAGCGGAGGCCTTTCTTGTCAGTTTATAAAATTCATGATCCTCTTTAAACCTTGCAGACCCAAAAACAGTAATGCATGGGCCTATGAAATGCAGTGCTCTGAAACCTTTAATAAACTGAGCAAAAATATCTAATGTAAATAAGAGTTCTTTTCTTCGTGATTGCGGTCCTCCAAGGAATTTAATTTCGGATTTGGTCATACTAGGCTTTAAATGTTTTTATCTTTTTAAAATTTTCGGGTTTTGCCTGAAGCAAAAACAGCTCCTGGCTGGGGCTATCTTTTGCCCATTCCATACTCACAGGGCTGTTATAATAATGTTCAAGTGCCATTCCCCAATCTGCAATAGTAAGTATTTCCTCATCATTAAGAATAAACTTTTTACTCAATTCGAAACTTGTTTCCAATTGAATCAACTCCATTTCTGCCCCGGCATCCTGATAAATCAGCATGTTACTCTTCTTACCAAGTTTCTTCTGAATGATTGAATTTACCCCAAGATGTAGATTTGGCTTATAAATTATGAACTCATCCTGCATAAGCTGCTGTTCATCATTTTTTCCTACAAGGCCCCAAACTCCGCAAACATGAATAACATCGGCGAAGCCAGTCTGCGGGTCAGAGGTAAAAGCATAGCCTGAGCAAGACTGATCTACTCTGATCATTCTCTGAACACCCACTGAGATCGCCCTGTCCAGCCGGCCCGGATCTTCAGCAAGGGCCTGGTCTGAGTACAAAGAGGCAAAACATTTTTTAACAGAATTGATTAACTCCCTTTCTCCAGC
>CAZGWG010000032.1:0-25995 GCA_964529165.1 uncultured Sphingobacterium sp. | reverse complement strand
GGTCGGTGCCCAATTTTAAATGAACCCTTGTTCCTAACGGAATGAGGGTTTTTTTATTTTCTGAATTTATTGAAGGTTGGTGTCTTCCCGATGGGTATCGGGATTAAATGAAAGCCTCACAGGAAACTGTTGAGGCTTTTTTATACTGTGACAGTCAGGCTCAAATAGCTTGTATTCTTTAGAAGGATATATCCTGCTTGGTACGCTGATGAGACTTTTTTATACTCTGACAGTCAGGATCAAATGGCTTTCGTATAGATAATGAAAGTTAAAATAAGCGGAATCGAAGTGACGGCTTTACCTGACCGTGAAAATGATCTAAATGGACGGTAAACTATATCTAAAAGTGATGCTAGCAACTCCAGTAAAAGGTCCAACTTCTTTTATTAGTTCGGCATTTCTATGTTGGGACAATTGTCCATTTGTAATTGAGCTAATTTTATTGGATTAATGATTAAATTATGTTAAAGATTGTCATTCTGTTGTAAGTCTGTATAATCTTTCGATCAATATGTTAAGTTTTTTCGTAGTTTATATAGATAATCCACTGAATGCTTCTTTGTTGGAGATTTTTTACCTTATTTTAGTTTGTTTAGCTAATCATAACATTCATTAGAATATTTCGTTATTTTGAACATATAATTTTAATCATAGCAGACACATGAATTTATTAAATAAATTATTATATACAGTTGTAATACTTGCTTTACCCATTGTCTCTTCTGCTCAGAATGCAGATGATGAATCTCCGGTTGCAAACTGGCAAAATCTTGATCTTAAATCTGATGGCGTTTTTGGTATCAGTACAGAAAAGGCCTATAAAGAGATTCTTAAAGGAAGGAAATCATCTCCAATTGTTGTGGCTGTTATAGATGGTGGAATTGATATTGAACATGAAGATCTAAAAAAGGTTCTGTGGACAAACCAGAAGGAAATACCGGGTAATGGAATAGATGATGATAAAAATGGCTACATAGATGATATTCACGGATGGAATTTTATTGGTTCAGCAACAGCAAATGTTCATCACGATAATATGGAAGTTATCAGGCTGATAAATAAACTACAGCCTAAGTATGCTTCTGCTTTGAATTCTACCCCTTTTAATGAAGAAGAAAGAAAGGAATTTCAGACCTATAAAAAATTAGTCACTGATTACATGGCCAAACTCCAATCTGCTCAAATGGGGCTTCAGAATACAACAATGATTAAGAAGTATCTTGATGAGATCCTGGCTAAAATAGGGAAAGATAATCCTACTGTTACTGATTTTAGTGATTACAAGGCGGCAAACGATGTAGAATCACAAGTGATTAAGTTTATCAAACCTGAATTGAAAAAACGTGATTTCAAGAAGTTCTACGATGAGCTTAAAGATGGTATTAAGTATTATGACACACAGGTCAAATACCATCTTAATGTTGATTTTGATCCTAGAAAAGATTCAGTAGGCGATGATTATTCAAACAGTTATGAGCGTTATTATGGGAATAATAATGTCAAAGGACCGGATGCCGAACACGGTACTCACGTGGCTGGTATAGTGGGAGCAATACGTAATAATGATCTTGGTATTAAAGGAGTGGCAGATAATGTAAAAATTATGGCTATCCGTACTGTTCCTGACGGCGATGAACGTGATAAGGATGTGGCTAATTCTATTCGTTATGCGGTTGATAACGGTGCGAGGGTTCTAAATATGAGTTTTGGAAAAGCTTATGCATGGGATAAGAAAGTAGTGGATGAGGCTGTAAAGTATGCAATTTCAAAAGGGGCACTTCTTGTACATGCAGCCGGTAATGATGGTAAGAATACTGAAAAGGAGGATAATTTTCCTAACCGTTTATTCAAAGACAGTACTGGTGTAACAATGGGTACTGCGCAAGCCTGGATAGAGGTTGGAGCTTCGGGATGGAAGAATGACGAAACTCTGGTAGCTTCTTTCTCAAATTATGGCGGTAAAACAGTTGATGTTTTTGCACCGGGTGTAAAAATTAATTCTACAATGCCAGGCTCTACCTATAAGGAGAATGATGGTACCAGTATGGCTGCACCTGTAGTATCAGGTCTGGCCGCATTGGTATGGTCACATTATCCACACTTTACTGCCTTGCAGATAAAAGATATTATCATGAACTCGGTTGTAAAGGTTGACCAAAAAGTAAAAATCAAAGATGAAGGAGAGAATAAAAAGGTTTTACTGAGTGATATTTCTGTTTCCGGTGGAATTGTAAATGCTTATAATGCACTGCAACTTGCCGAAAAAACCAATTCAACGGCCAGAGTTAAAGCAAGATAGTCAGTAAGCATCTGATCTAAAACAAATGGGCTTGTCTGATTCAGACAAGCCCATTTGTTTTAACCTTAATTCCTAAAACAGGAACTTAAAGCCGAATGAAAGAGGGGTGGTAAGTGATGAGCTGCTGCCGCCTAAAGCTGAATTATAAGCCGACTCCACATTTGCCACATGGGCAAGTGAGAAATCTGTGGTTGTAGTCTTGTCACCTGTTTTGGGTTTAAGGGTTGTTACTGATAGGTTTGCGAGGTTGTATGAGAATTCAACACTGAAATGCTTACCAAGTATCATATCCAAGCCTCCCGAAGCTGCAAGTCCGGTCTGATTGACTTTGAGCTCGCTTTGCTTCTCCTTACCGCTAATTACCGGGAGTGCCAGTTGTCCAAAGAAGAACATACTTCCTGCTACATTCCAATATTTTCTGACAAGAGGCTCTATTACCAGCAAACCTGTATTTGCATTCGTTACTGAACCTGATTTAGATTTGATATTTGAATATCCTATTGCACCACCTACAGCTACCGAAGGCGAAATGAAATTCCCAAGAATTGGTAACACCATAAAACTCGTGTTGTGGTCATTTCCTTTCTTTGTTTCCTGGTAGCCAAACTGTGAAGTTGCAAACCATGTACCCTGTAAACCTTTGTCCTGTGCACTGGCATTTAATGTCATAAATGCCAGAATTGCCATTGTCATTATTTTTTTCATATCTGTTTATTTTTCAATAAATGTATAGGCTTCAGAAGTACCTTGATATGATATGAACTATGCTATTTTATGACTTTTTACAAAGTTTTTATTTTATTAATATTTAAATTTGCCTGGCATTACTTACGCTTAACCTAATCTGAAAAACTGTCCTGCAGGCGCTGGAATAAGAGTATTTGCCCTTCTTTATACCGGTAGTTCCATTTAATGGTTTGGTAATAAGGCATGAAATCGGTCGGATGCATATTCATCTCTGGGGCTAATCCGTTGCTTTTAAATCACTCCCATTTTAACGCTATTTTTGTAGTCCCGATACTACCGTATTGGGGTTTAGGGTAAAGGGATACCAATTACTCAGTATCCCTTAGGTGAACTACTAAACAACACTAAAACAACGATCTTTAGCAAAGTGTAAATCTCCCTCTGCTGAGAGTTTATTTTCAATTTCGTAAATAGCCTGCACAGTCTTAAAGAAGGAGTCGGGAGTAACCGAGATTGTATCAATACCTTCTTCAACCAGGAATTTTGCAAAATCCGGAAAGTCAGATGGCCCTTGTCCGCAAATACCAACTTTGACGCCTCGTTTTTTAGCCGTACATATCAGTGAACTGATCATAGATTTTACTGCTTCATTACGTTCATCATACAGATGTGCAACAAGAGAAGAATCTCTGTCAAGTCCGAGTACAAGCTGTGTGAGATCATTTGAGCCAATTGAGAATCCATCAATATGCGCTGCAAATTGTTCTGCCAGAATAATGTTAGATGGAAGTTCTGCCATCAGGTAAACCTCAAGGCCATTTTCTCCTCTGTTTAAACCATTTTCTGCCATTACATCGTAAACCTTAAGTAGTTCTTTTGGTGTTCTGCAGAAAGGGATCATCACAATGATATTGTCGAGTCCCATTTCTTCCCTGACCTTTTTTATAGCCTTACATTCAAGACCGAATGCTTCTTTATATTCTGCTGAATAGTATCTGGATGCTCCTCTCCATCCAATCATTGGGTTTTCTTCTATAGGTTCAAAATACTTTCCTCCAAGGAGGTTCATATACTCATTGCTTTTAAAGTCAGAGAACCGTACGATAACCTTATTGGGATAAAATGCTGCACCGATACGGGCAATACCGTAAGAGAGCTTATCAATAAAAAAAGCCTCTTCATTCTTAAACCCACGAGTCATTGAATGAATTTTATTGCTTAAGTCAGTATCATTCAATTTCTTGTGCTTCAGCAGAGCCATTGGATGAACATTGATATAATTATTGATAATAAACTCTTCACGTGCAAGACCTACCCCTTTGTTTGGAAAATGTGAGTAATGAAAAGCGGTATCAGGTGATGCAACGTTGAGCATAAGGGGAGTAGCTGTTTCGGGCAGTTCTGATAAATCAAATTCCTGCTTTTCAAAAGGTATTAAACCTTCATAAACAATACCTGCATCCCCTTCGGCACATGAAGCGGTAATCTTCTGACCATTCTGAAGAAGAGTTGTTGCATTTCCACAACCTACTATTGCAGGTACCCCCATTTCACGGGCTACAATAGCGGCGTGGCATGTTCTGCCGCCTTTATTTGTAATGATAGCTGCAGCATGTTTCATAATTGGTTCCCAGTCGGGATCGGTCATATCTGTAACCAAAATATCTCCCTTGCGGAAATCAGCCAGGTGTATTTCCCCTGCTTTCAGATCATTAAGGATGTGCACCCTTCCTCCGGCAATCTTATCGCCTACTGCAATTCCTTTCAGGATTACCTTTTCTTCACGGTCCTTATCTGAAATACTGTATTCAGTGATCATTCCTGTTTTCTTGCGTGAGTGGACAGTTTCAGGTCTTGCCTGAACAATGAAGAGGTCTCCACTGATGCCATCAACAGCCCATTCGATATCCATCGGACACCAGGCACCTTTAATATCTGAATAATGATTCTCAATGAGAAGTACCCATTTTGACAGTTGAATAGCCATATCATCACTTATGCTGAAAAGCTCCTGAGCTGATGATTCTACTGCTATGGTTTTAACACGTTCCTCTTTCGTTTTACCATAAACCATTTTTCTGTTTTTATTACCCAGTTTCTTTTCAATGAGGGCATGGAAACCCTTTTTTAGAGCAGGCTTGAAGACAATAAACTCATCGGGAGAAACGGCACCCTGAACAATTAATTCTCCTAATCCATAGGATGCATTGATGATAATAGCTTCTCTGAACCCACTTTCGGTGTCAAGTGAAAATGCAACACCTGAAGCTGCCAGATCTGAGCGTACCATTTTTTGGATGCAAACAGATAAGCCGATCTGAAAATGATCAAAGTTAAGGTTCTCGCGGTAACTGAGTGCCCGGTCAGTGAAAAGGGAGGCAAAGCAATTGCGAATAGCAACAAGTAATGCGGCCTGTCCACAAATATTGAGGTAGGTTTCCTGCTGACCAGCAAAGGAGGCATCAGGCAAGTCTTCAGCAGTAGCTGATGAACGTACTGCTACATCTACATTGAATTGCCCGTGATGATCAGAAAGTTCCTGATAAGCATGAGCAATCTGCTTAGATAATTCCGGAGGAAAGGATCCGCTTTCAATCAAGGATCTGATTTTCTTTCCGGTTAGCCCGAGCGATTCTATGTTATCCACCTCCATTTCTGCAATAAGCTCCGGAATAATCTGGTCTAAATTATTGTAACTGATAAATTCCCGGTAAGCTTTAACTGTAATGATAAAGCCTCCTGGTATCGCAATCCCTAGTTTCGACAGATTTTGGATCATTTCACCCAGAGAGGCATTTTTGCCGCCAACGATTTCCAGATCCTGCATTCCCACCTCATTTAAATTGAGGATTAGCTTAGTAGATTTCATATGATTAATAAATTATGCCAGCAAATCTATGCTGAATCTTGCAGCTTACTTAGTGTATAATTATCAATTTTTGATACTATCTTAACTAATATTTAGTATAATTGATATTTAATATGTTACTTTAGTATTAATGGATCCGCATTTACTTGCTATACCGCTTAGTAGTCAGGAATCGTTCAGTGTTAAGCTGGAGATTGGATGGAATTTCTACAAACAATGGCATTATCATCGGGAGATTGAGATTATATATATTATTAAGGGCTCAGGTACGCGATTCATTGGCGACCGGATTGATAACTTCAAGGAAGATGAATTGCTGCTGATAGGCTCTAATTTGCCTCATATGCTGCGTACTCAGGGTGATCTTAGTATAGAAAATCCTGATACAGAAGCTATTGTAGTTCATTTTCTGCCAGATATCCTAAGTTCTTTCCTGAGCTTACCCGAGAATACTGCAATTGCTGATTTATTGCATCAGGCAGGCCATGGTTTGGAAATCCGGGGAGAAACCTTACTCTCCGCGAAACGTGTCCTTCATTCCTTAAGATATGCCCGCAATACCGAGAAGGTGATTCTATTAATCCAGTTATTACATCTGATTGCTTCTTCGAGAGAGAAGGCGGAATTGTCGCAATTCATGTTTAAGAAAGGCTTCAATAAATCGGATGATGATCGTCTGAACAGGATTTATAATTATACAATGAACAATTTCCTTCGGCAGATCACTTTAAAGGAAATTGCAGATATAGTTCATATGAGCCCGAATTCTTTCTGCCGCTATTTTAAGTCGAGAACAAAAAAGCGCTACTCCTCTTTTCTCCTTGAGATTCGCGTTAGTCATGCCTGTAAATTGCTTTCTGAATCGACCTATAGTATGGCCGTTATCGCTTATGAAAGTGGTTTTATGAATGTATCTAATTTTAACAGGCATTTTAAGCTGATCATGGATAAAACACCATTTCAATACAGGGCGCAGTTACGTGTAAGTAAATCGGGAAATTTCTAGTTCCGGTTAGTTTCGTCCAATCCACTTATTAAATGATGCTGCTTTTTAGTAGAAACAGTCATTCGGATTATAGCTTCATCTGTCTAATTAGATGAATATTGAATTTATAGGTAGAGAGAATCTGAAAATCGGTTTTGGGGATGATTAATTTTGTTAAAAAGGCTACCTTCTGTATCAAGGTAGCCTTTTTAAAGATTTATATTATTTAGGAGCTAGTTCGCACCATCGGTTTGAGCTCGTTGAATTGCGTAACTACCGACTTTTTTGCCTGTTTCTAGACCCACTTCACAATCACTTCTGTAATGAATAGCGCCATAAATACGTGACATTGAAGCCTCTAAAGCCATTTCCTGGAATAAATTTGCATGTTGTGGTATCAGGTGGGCTAATATAGTTGCTGCTGCACCGCTGAACGTTGAATGCCCTGAGGTGTATGCCGGGAAATTTGGTAGCCCGGTAAGGGTTTTGATTCTTGAATCTACCTGCGATGGCCTTGGATTGTAATAGGTGTATTTCGCATCCCAACAGACAATAGCAGCATCCATCAATGACATGTTTAGCAAGGCGAGATTTCTCGCCCAGCGTATCTCACTCAGATTTAATGGAATCATATGCTCAACAGCAATTGCATTCCAGTGCCCCGGAGGAGTGTAAGTTCCAACACCATCTCCCCAACGATGAACAATTTTTACTCTTTCTCTGGTTGGATTTTGGCTATAGTATAGAACTTCTTCCAGCTCCTTTTTAAAAGTTTCTGATTTAACAGAAGGAGGAGCAGAGGGTCTGATTTTTGTCACTACTGTCTGTTCATCAAATAAAAACGGACGAACTCTGCCAAAATATGGGAGCATAGGTGGGCGCCTTGGGCTATCCTGGCTGATCCATGGTGTTTCTCCTTTTTGAATTGCACCTGTTTCCAATTCTTTCCAAATGTCAACTCCATTTGTTATTCCCAGCGCAGCTCCTGTTCTGTCTGTCCGTGCTCTTTGTACATATTTCAATGCTACTGCTCTGCCCAATGCTTCTCCCGCTTCCATTTCATCACGTACATTGGCTCCTGCAATCAGACGGGCCCTCCGATGTTCTTCTGCCTTTTGCTGGATATATGCCTGTTCACCCGGGAAAAGCAATTTTAATAATTCAACACTTGCACCTATAACTGCCGCATCCTCAGAAGGGTAAGAATACAAGGTGCTTTTAGAAACTAATACGTTAATATTCAGATCTGATAAATATGGAGCTTCCCTTTTGTATACGGTCTTATAATGATATGCAGCGACTAAGGCATCATATTGCGCTGCGCTGACATAGGCATAAGCTCTGGCTGCATAAGGAGGGTTTGAAAACGGGAAAAATGGATATGCGAGCGGATTATTGGCATTGGGAATCGGATAAATTCCATTTTCATCTTCTACCGGAGGTAAATTATATTTTGCGACAAGTTCACGCATGATTTCATTCCATCTTAATACCCCTCCGGCACTCCAGTATTTAACCAGTTTGCGATCACCTTCACTCATGTTTTTCTGCCAACCTTTAATTTCATTGATTTGGGCAATATAATCAGGAGCAGTTTTAGCAATCGGAGCAGGCACTGAGATTTCGGATGCAGTACTCAAATGGATTGGTAACCAACTCCCTCCGTTAGCATCGTTAATTGTCGGATTAAGAGTTGGGGTTAGCATGTTTTTTTCTATAAAATCTTTATTGCATGCTGATAGAAGTAATATGAAAACTGCTATCGGATATCTTGTAAAAAATTGTTTCATAATTATCTGTTTTGAGTTTTCTCCGGAGTTTTTTCCGAAAAATTGAAGATGTAAAATAGACCTGCCTGAATACCTGTTGATTTACCAACATTTCTCCCGGCAACTGTAGTGTTTGCTCCACCGATTAGAGTAAGACCTTTAATATAAGCGGGCTCATATTTCATGCTTAAACCCATTTTAGTCATGTTCATTTTGTTCGATGGGAACGGCATATTGTTTCTTGTGATATCAAAACCACCTAATGTTGTCCAATTGTCTGCTACAGCTTCAAGGACCCATTCCTTACCTCTGTATCCCATACGCAGATTGAACTGTGCAGCATCTGGCATGAAAACTTTATTGGAATAATGCATTTCTGTGGTATAGTAGGAAGGCCTGTCAATCTCAATATTGCTTCGGCGAACGTAGGTGCCGCTTACTGTTGCTGTCCATACCCCGATCTGATAATCAGCCATTCCCCGAAGTGAAATATTACTGCTGCCAAGGCCGACTGATAGAGGTAGATAATCGGGTACATAATCAGAAGCCGGCAAGGAATAACCTCCGATTGTGAATAATGACATAGTTCCTTTGCCAATTTGCTTTTTCACTGCTTTCCATTTTAGCCATAATGACAAATCCTGCAGGCCTTTAAAACCCTTTAAATGTCCTGCTGATGCATTTGTTTTTACGTATGGTAAATTGAAAATCAGATTTAGCTTGGAACTTATTCCGAGACTTCCCATCGGCCCGATCATGTTAGTACTGACAGTACCTAAGTTTAGATTTTCGCGTTTTAATGTGCCCTCCCAATATTCATTCCAGCTACTTCCACTGTACATAACACCGGTACAAAAAAGATTTTTACCCATCATGATTGCATCGATATCCGTCTGTGCAGAAAGAGGTACTGAAGAGCCTAAGAACAGGTAAATAAGTAATTTAATCTTACGGCAAAAAGCCATAGCCTTTTGCTGGTAAGCTTGTTTTATTTTCAGAAACATAGTAAAGTTAGAGTGAAAAATTGTTTAAAAATTTGACTTTCGCTAAAGTGTACCTAAAGCAATGTTCTTGCAAGAGCACCTAACAACTCGCCCGCTAAAGGGCTTCGATTTCAGGAAAGTCATTGATAAACAGCTACCCTTTATTTGAGGGGTACTGTCATTTTGATTTTAAACGTATTCAGGGGGAGGGGAACTGATATAACTGAATGCTTCAGAGGTATTTGGTGAAAAATTAGTGTAACTCCTGTTAATGAGTTCACATATACTGTATTTTAGCTCAGAACTTCGCAGCAATTCATATTCTGAAATGGTCTTTTTTGCATTAGTTTGCTTGGAGCCCTGCTTTTGGGGTGCGGGGGAATCCTGAATCTCGTTCATTAGCTGGTAAAATATCGAACGCGCATGATGAAGCTTAATTTTAGTAGTGTTCGGAATACAACGATAAATAATATGACCATTCTCGTATTTCCTATCAACAAATTTATAATAGATTCCATCAATCATTACTTCACCATCAACACGTTCAAAGTCGGCCATATCGGCTACATAGGGAAGTATAATTTTAGAATCCAGTTCGATAATCTGGGAAGTATCATAATCTTTATTATCCAGATCTATTTCCATCTGCTCGTCGTAATGATTCTCAAGAATTTTTAACAATAAGTCATAGCCATACCAGTTGAAACTAAGTATACTTATCATAAATATGACTGCAAGACTTTTCAATATTACATGCCCCGTTTAGAAATAAATAAAGATTGTTTTAATAAAATTTCCGAAACAAGATAATGATTGATTTTAATAAAATTTGAAAAATATTGAGGAGTATTTTTGGGATTTCTTTTAAACATAAAAGATCTCCTGTTTATTGCCTGAAGTTTTGTTTTTCTTTTAGTGTTTTGAAGCATAGTAAGCTTTTTAAAGATTTATACTCTTTGCGAATCAATCTTTGCGGATAATATGAAGGAAACTTGTAATTTAAAACTTCCGTTTGATTAACTACATTATGAAAAACAATCGCAGAGACTTTCTCAAGCTTGCCGGTGTAGCCGGAATTGGTTTAACCGGAGCGAGTATCATTCCTTCTTTAGCTTCAGATGTCCAATCTCTTGAAGAAGCATCCCAGTCAGTTGATCCGCAGACCTATAATCGTTTTCCGAGAATGATGCAGGATTATTTTTTAGATCGTGTGGGTGAATCTCTTGCAAAATCGCGTAAACGACGCGCTTCCCTGAAAACTAAACAGGATGCCGAAGCTTATGTAAAGGATGTGCGAGCTAAGATTGCCCAATGTTTTGGTCCCTGGCCTGAGAAGACTCCTTTGAATGCACGCACAACAGGAACAATTGAGCGCGATACCTATAAAATTGAGAAAGTGATTTTCGAAAGCCGTCCCGGTTTTCCGGTCACAGCTAATCTTTACCTTCCAAAAGGTTATAACCGGCCATTACCCGCTGTAATTGGTACATGCGGGCATGGAGATCCGGCGAAAGCCACTCCAATCTATCAATCCTTTGCACAGGGACTTGCCCGTCAAGGTTATATTGTATTGATTTTCGACCCGATCGGACAGGGAGAGCGGGTTCAAATGCTGAGTGCAGATTTAAAACCACTTCATGGAATTGGGGTGCCGGAACATAATTATACAGGTAAGCAAATGCTGCTCAATGGAGAACATTTGAGTTCCTGGTTTACCTGGGATTGTATCCGTTGCATGGATTATTTACTAAGCAGGCCTGAGGTAGATCCTAAACATATTGGGGTGACCGGGAATTCTGGGGGGGGGACACAGGCTACCTGGTTTTGTGGAGTTGAATCACGCCTGACCATGGCAGCACCTAGTTGTTTTGTGGTTGGATTTGAAACCAATCTGAGGAATGAGCTTCCTGCCGATATTGAGCAATGCCCTCCCGGAGCAATAAGTCTTGGTCTGGATCATCTTGATTTTATTGCAGCCATGGCGCCAAAACCGGTTATTTTACTGGGCCAGGAAAAGGATTTTTTTGATGTCCGGGGAACAGATCATGCGGTTAAAGAGCTTAAAAAAATATATAAATTGCTCGGAGCTGAACAGAATATTCAGTTTTTTGCGGGTCCTGAATATCACGGTTTTTCAAAGCATAACCGTGAAGCAATGTATTCCTGGTTTAATAAGGTGACAAGAATATCGGATGCCAAATCAGAACCTGAGCTTAGTCTTGAAGAAATTGAACGGCTATCCTGCACAGCAAACGGACAGATTGGAGAAAGTAATCCCCGTACACTGACGAGCTTTACAAAAGAATATTCTCAAAAATTCAAATCCCAAAGAGGGCTGCCTGCTGCTGAAGATTTGAAAGTAAAAATCAGGGCCGTCCTCAAATTGCCGCAACTTGAAGGAGTTCCTGAATATCGTATTTTAAGACCTTTACCCGGAAGACAGTTCCCTAAAAAGTTCTCAGCATGTTATGCTGTTGAAACGGAAGCGGGAATTACTATCCCCGTTTACAGATTATCTGATACAGAACTAGTATCACGTCCGCCGGCAGGGATAAAACGGGCTATCTTATATGTATCACATCTTTCAGCAGATGAAGAATTGCGGAAGGAAATTTTGATCAAGGATCTGATCAGTTCTGAACCCGGATCTGCCGTATATGCATGCGATGTAAGAGGAGTGGGAGAGTCGAAACCAAATACCTGTGCAGATGACTTCTTCGGTTCTTATGGAAATGATTATTTCTATTCGGCACATAGCATTATGCTGAATTCTACCTACACCGGGCAGAAGACGTATGATCTTATGAGAATCATGGACTGGCTGCAAGCATGTGGAAATGAAGAAATCCATTTGGTTGCAAAAGGCTGGGGAGCAATTCCGGCAACCTTTGCAGCAGTACTTTCAGATAAGGTTAAGCAAGTGACTCTAAAACAGGCATTAACAAGTTACGCAGACATTGCTGAAAACGCTGAATTTAACTGGCCTTTATCAACCCTGGTACCTGGGATTTTAAAACATTTTGATCTTCCGGATTGTTACCGCGAGCTGGCTTCTAAAAAGCTGGTACAGATTGCTGCTGCAGGTGCAGAAGGATTGTGAAGATGGGATCTTATATAAGGTTTAAAATCCTGTAAAATTTAATTGCAATTTCTAAAACAGAGGAATAACCTATTTAATTTATGTAAAATGCAAAAGCTTTATATTCAGGAGAATGGCTTGAGAAAAGTATTCCACCTGCCCGGAAGTGTATTCCAAATTCTGATCGGGAGTCTTTTTATCCTGCTTTTTCTTCTCCCAAATATTTCAGAAGCCCAGAACAAAGTAAAAGCTGGGGAATTTATTATAGAACCGCCCACACTGGAAAACCTGGGATTCGAATGGTATATCGATGGCGATATAAACCGTAATGCCACGGTAAAGGTCGAGTATCGAATCGCCTCAGCTAAAGAATGGAAAAAGGGAATGCCTCTGCTTAGAATTGGGGGTGAACATATTTCAAGAGCAGGAATCGATTACACAACTCCCCACATGTTTGCCGGAAGTATTTTGGATCTTAATTCCAATACCAATTATGAGGCACGCTTTACATTGGAAGATCCTGACGGAGTTGAAGGAGAAACAGTTAAAGTGGTGAATGTTTCCACCCGTGCTGAGCCTAAGGCTGCGACCGGAGGAAGAGTTAGACATGTATATTCCCAATATTATACCGGCGAGAAATTAGAGCCGAATTACCCGGGTTTAGTATCGGCCTATAACGGTTCAAAAGACACAAAGGGTGATTGGTATGTGGTAAGTGAAGATAAAGTTCAACCCGGAGATATTATTAAAATACATGGGGGACTCTATCAGGGAGTTCTTCTTAATTATCCTGATTGGAATAATATTCCATTCGATGGGACTTATTTTTTCACCGCGAAGGGAACTGCTGAACGCCCTATTGTAATCGAGGCAGCAGGGGATGGCGAGGTTATCTTTGATGGAGCCGGAGCCGCTAACCTATTTAATGTGATGGCAACCGAACATCATATTTTTCAGGGTCTCACTTTTAGGAATGTAGGCAGAGTTTTTGACGCTGGTCGTAAACATTTGGCAGGCGCCAGCAACCTAACCATACGGAATTGTCGTTTCGAGGATGTTGGCGAAGGCATTCGGACAGAATATGCCGGTTCAAAGAACTTTCTTATTCAGGATAATGTGATGATTGGTCGCGATGACCGGTATAGGATGTACGGTTGGGCCGCTCACCGTGAAGGCCTGATTCCTTACGGAACGCATCTTATGGATTCTTACTACGGGATCATGGTATATGGCCCCGGGCATGTAATTGCTAACAATTCCATTGCCTTCTTCCACGATGCAATTGGTGTATCAACTTATGGTACCCCAGAGAAAGAGCAGGAACTAAAAGCAGTTTCAATCGATATTTATAACAATGATCTACACCTGCTGGTCGATGACTTTATTGAAGCGGATGGTGGAGTGCACAATATTCGGATCATGAGGAATCGGGGAATAAATGCAGCAGAGAGTGGAATCAGTGCGCAGCCTGTATTTGGCGGCCCTGCCTATTACATTAGAAATGTACTCTATAATATAGGACAGGGAGGTGCACTTAAAATTCATGGAGGAGTACCGGGTCTTATCGCTTATCATAATACGTTCATTGCAGAGAACAATGCCGGAGGCGGACATCCAAATTCGAATTACCGGAATAATTTGTTTCTTGGCTCAGATGGGCCAACAATTGTTGCCGCTTTTCCTTATACAACTCCTTACTCGATAGCAGATTATAATGGGTATCGGCCAAATCGTGGTGCTGAAAGCCCTGAAAATCAATATGTATGGCTATCTCCCAAAGGGGGGCGGCAAGGATTTAAGACATTAAATAGCCTTAACCAGGCAAGTGGTCTTGAAGCTCATGGGATAACCATTGATTATGACGTTTTTGAGAATCTTCAGAAACCGGTTCAGGCGGCTAAATCAGATAAACCCAGCCCTGTTTATTACGGAGTAGATCTTAATTTTAAACTTAATCCTAATGGGAAGGCAGTAGATGCCGGTGTTATTATTCCAAATGTAAATGATAACTTCAGTCGAAAAGCACCTGATTTAGGAGCACTGGAACTAGGAAGTCCTGCTGTGATCTACGGAGTACGCAGCCTTAAACAGGATCAGGAGTTCTGGCGATAATCAGGAAATATATTGGATGCTTGTTTATGATCAGCTTTAAGCTTTTCTACTCGTAGGTTAAGATAGGGTTTCAAGGTGAATGAATTAAAAATTCATGTGGAGAATATATTGATTATTCTCCGCGCGAATTTGAAATGAGAGATGTGATATTACTTGAATCAGGCTTAGGTAATTTATTGGATTTTAAACCAGAGCTTCATAATCTAATCTTATCCCGGCTGTTACCATCAATAAAGTGCATTCTTAGTTTGACTGTTTTATTCTCTTCGATAAATTCAACCTGGACATTTTCATCCAGAGTAAATAAATGCTCATTCAATGGTATAAGCCTGAATATATCATTTCCCCTTTCTGCATTCCTGCAGTAAAGGTTTCCATTCCTGAGATATATTTTTAATCCCCCCTGATATTCCCCGCAAAACCTGCTTAGTATTTCGACAGGAACGAAAGTCTCATCAGAGGTTTTTAAAGCATTGATCTGCCATGCTATGCTCCGTTTTTGTTTATCATTTTGGGATTCAGCCAATTGTTTTAAATAGATCCGCTCAAGTGTTTTTTCAAAAGCCTTTGAAGATTGAACCGGGATATCTGGTATGACACCACTTCCTTCCCAGTTATTTTTAGTATAAGGATTGATTGATCTGGCAAAAGGAATATGCGCAACAAAGCCTTCTTTAAGTGCAATAAGTCTTGTAGGATGCGCACCTCCGGCGGTAGTATCGCCAATCACCTGGGCACGTTTAATTTGCTGCATACTGTAACTGAAATCCTCCGCTGCAGAAAAGGTGCGTTTACTCGTTAAAATATAAACGGGCATCGCAAGGGATATCCCTTTAGCTTTTGCCGGATCAGCATAATAACTTATTGTTTTATTAGTAAAACGTTCATGGATATCGCTCATGTGAATCTTCTCCTTAAAAAAGTAACTTTCGATTTGTTCTACCATCGCCGGACTACCGCCACCGTTAAAGCGGAGGTCGATAATTAGTGCATCGGTATTCGCTAAAAAGGCAAATGCGGCAGTAACGGTAGGTTCAGCCTGTTCTACCTGGTCAACGAAGCCATTAAATTGAACATAACCAATGTTTCGCGGAAGGATCTTTGCACTTGTAAACATGAAGTTTTTTGTTTTTTCATATTCCAGTTCTTGAATTTTTGCTTCTTTCTTTCCCTGCTCAGTCTGACTGGCTCGTTGGTTATGTTCAAATTCTGGATCATAGAATATATATAAATGCTTATCATCATAGACGCTTTTTATGTCTTTTTCTAATCTTGAGGCAAGCAGGGAAGGATCTGTAATTGAATTATATACCCCTGCCTTTAAATGCTTTTTCAAAACATTCCCCATTTCCTTTCCCTTTTCACTCAGTACATAATAAGTATCAAGGGTATGGATCAGGGAATTTATAATTGAATCCTTAGGAAGACTCTTACTGTGATTTGCTAGTTGTTCCTGAGCATTGCTTTTACCGGAAGTAAAATACAGGTAAATAAATAATGCCAGAAGATACAGGTAAATAGATAATGCAAAAGTGATACTTTTCATGATAATTTTGGACAAATGCTTAGCAATAAGGCTGTTGATCAGCCCTTTAAATTAGTTCAAATGAGTGTTTTAAAGAATTTATGGACTGGTAGCCCTTTTATTCGTGTAGTGCTTTACCCTGGCCCATGGGTCGACCGCATATACCATTACCTGCATTCCGCCTGATGGTGTTCTGCTGATTACTGTTCCTTCGCTGGACTTCTTTTGAGCGGGATTGTATTCCTGTACTTTACGCCACCTATCCTCTCCAAATGCTACTAATCCCGTAACTTTGCCATCCCAGCTTCTTGGAAACTTAAGGCGGATCCCTGATTGCATATCAACGAAATTGCTTTCAGATTGTTTACGGAAATAGATTTTTCCATTATTCCACATCGTTTTCATTATCAGGTCATCATCTTTCATCAACACCTGGACAAAGCTTCCTTTGTCATTTTCAAATTCATAATATCCCAGATAATCACGGTATTCATGTTCATCAATCAGGTGCATGGCATAGATTCTGTTCAGAGCAGATGCTTGAAGAGGAGCAATAGAAAGATTTACCCCGATAATTATCGGGATTAGAAAGGCATATTTGTATAGCTTAATAAATGAGCTTGCTTTTGCATTCATTTTTTCAATTCTCAACTTAGGGATTGAATTGAAATTGTTGGTTAATGGAATAGCTTGCTGTCTCAGGTATGGTCTGAGGATACTCCATTGATATTCTTTTTTATCATAGCCCTCACTGAGTACTTTCTGGTCTGCGAGATACTCCAGGTTCATCCTGATACTTTTTTTCAGAGATCTCATCAGCGGATTACCCCATAATATACTGTTTGCTAGTTCAGCAATCAGAATATCGATGCTATGCCACTGGCTGGAATGGGCGTTTTCATGTGCAAGGATTTGTCTGAACTCTTGACCCTCATGTTGTTCCGGATTAATAACGATCCAATGGAAGAAGGAGAATGGTGCTATTTCATTATAATGAATATTGTATTTGATATTCTGGTCAAAAGCTCTCTCCGAGTTTCTGATAATGTTAAGTACATTCAGAATCTGACCTGCAAAATTTAGAAGAAAAAAGCCTGTGCCGCATAAGTAGAATGCAAGCAGACTTGTAATTACACCATAAAGACGTTTAATCTGAACCTCATCGGCAAATACACCGACTTCTTTTCCTCTGATCAGATCCCTGCCGGAAACATTCGTAAAAATAGTCCCGGTACTACTCGCTACACTTGTATTAAAAGAAAAAGAGGGCAACAAAGGCAGGCTGAAAGAAATTAGCAGTATTCCGAGCAAAATGAAACGGTTTAACCGGAAGAAAAGTTCATTTCTCACCGTCAGATAATACAAGCCATAAAGCAGAGAAACCACCAGATGCACTTTGAACAGATATAAGGCTAATGTTTCCATCACTTTATTTTTCTTTGTCTTCGATCATTTTTATTACTTCTTTTAATTCCTCAACTGAGATTTCTTCTTCTTCAGCAAAGAATGCTACTACGTCCTTGATCGATCCGCCAAACAGTTTAGAGAGGAAAGGTCTGATATACCTAGTTGTATACTCCTTTTTTGTCAATGCTGCATAATACCTGTAAGTGGCTCCAAAATCTTCAAATTTTAAAAAACCTTTATCAACCAGTCTTTTCATCATGGTGGCGATGGTGTTTATGTGAGGTTTAGGCTCAGGCATTTCCTCCCTGACTTCTTTTGCAAAGGCCTTATCCAGTTTCCAAACAGCCCTCATCACGGCTTCTTCCTTTTCGCTTAGTCGTTTCATAATACAAGTATAAAACTATTTTTGTAATTATACAACTACAATTGTAGTTTAGTGAAATTATTTAACCTAATCAGATTTTATGAAAACCTTAATTCCCCTATTCATCCTCTTATGGTGTTGTTCATCCTGCTATTACATTGCAAATGTGGCTAAGGAAGCGGTACCCTCATTTGAAAGTATAAAACAAATCAGGTATTCAGAAGTACGTCGTGAATTCAGTTCGGGTATTTCTATGGATAAGTATGGTTTTCAGCTTGAACCCGAATGGCATATCTATTTTACTGGAAACGACTCTGTGAAGATATTTAGCTCAGAGAAACAGGAATTCATGCCATACCGGATCTTTCACAGCCATGATGATTTATTTCAATTTGCCAGAAAATGGTACCGGGTTAAGCATGTAAGCCCCGATAGTATTGTATTGAAGGCCATTGAAGTATATGGCCGGCAAATCAGTGAAGGAGCTTCAGATGTTTACATGACCCTATACGCAGATGATTATATCAGGAACAAACTTAAGACAAGCGTCGAAATATTGAGAAATCCTAACTCCATGGATAGTCTTTATGTGAGATACCGGGCTATTCAGGCCGGATCTCATCCTGACAGTGCATTTTCGGCTCGAAATCCGGTAAGTTTTATCAGCAGGAACAGCATTATACGTGCTGAAAAAATCGAACCGCATGGTGATCCGAACTTAGGGGAAGTCGATCGCTTCGAATCATATCTTAATCCTGAGTATAAAATTTACATCGATAGAGCCTATCGTGATTTTACGTATTCATTTTATGCAGTTGTTGATCATCAGGGGAAGATCACCTTTAAAAGGTTTAACGCACGCCTCATGCCAGAATTTATTGAAACTAAAACAAGGGTAGTAAAAGGTATTATTGATGTTTACCTGAACAGCCTGTTGGATGTCAAACCCGGAAATACTTTAGGCTATCCGCATTCAAGTGTGGTGCTGCTGCATGTGATTGGCAGGACAAATACAATCTTGTGACTCGATTCGTCAGGCAGCTTTAAGATGGGAATAGCTACAGTAGAAACTGTCTTTTACGTGCTGCCTCCAGATATTAAGTACTCAATGCTCATTGCTCCACTGCTAACATAGCTATAGCGTAAAAATGCTTAAATGCCTAAATCTAACTAAGGCATGTTGCTTCGCCAGGAAATTTTTAGGCTACAATAAAAGTAGATTAGGCTACATCTGCTTTTAAGATCTTGCTGACTTTTGCTTCATAAAAATAAATAAATATGGAAACAAAAAATAAGATTGCATTAATAACCGGCGGCAGTCGTGGATTAGGAAAAAGTATGGCCTTGGCCATCGCCCGGAAAGGTATCAATATTGTGTTTACCTACAATACGAATAAAGATGCGGCAGATGAGGTAATAGAACAAATCCGGGATATGGGACAAAAAGCAGTTGCCTTTCAGTTGGATACGAGCGTAGTAAATAACTTTGATCCATTTATTGAAGAGTTAAAGGCTTATCTGATCAGTAAAACAGGTAGCCCGAAGATTGATTTTATTATCAATAATGCAGGTACGGCTTTATACTCACCGATAGCAGATACTACAGAAGAACAAATGGATGCTATATTTAATATTCATTTTAAAGGGACGTTTTTCTTGACACAAAAGTTGCTGCCATACCTGAACGATGGGGGAGGTATTGTAAACATCTCCTCAGGGCTTACCCGAATTACAATGCCCGGCTCATCGGTATACGGTTCTTTGAAATCAGCTATAGAAACGCTCACCCGTTACCAGGCAAAAGAACTCGGCAGCAGGAAAATACGTGTAAATGTTGTCGCTCCCGGTGCGATTGAAACGGATTTTGGTGGCGGCCGGGTAAGAGATGATAAAGAAATTAATGAACATATCGCAGATTTAACGGCATTGGGTCGTGTCGGCCTGCCAAATGATATTGGTGGGGTAGTTGCTTTTCTATGTACAGAGGAAGCCTACTGGATCAATGCACAAAGGATTGAAGTATCTGGTGGACAAGCAATCTAATCAATGATTATCTTTATAGGATGAAACCCTACAGGATCAAGTCCATCAGCGAATTTCATAGCTGCTTCCATCTGGCCAGGCCTGAACACCCGCTCATTAGCCTTGTAGATTATGCTGAACTTGTCACTGGAAAAAAACATAGTGAAGTTACCGTCACGGTAAACAGTTTTTATTCTATTTCAGTTAAACGCGGACTGAGTGAAAAGATGCGTTATGGCCAGCAGGAATATGATTTTGATGAAGGTATTATGTATTTTCTGGCACCGGGACAGGTATTGCAAACAACTCCGGTGAATGATAATGAATTACAACCCTCCGGGTGGATCTTATTAATTCATCCGGACTTCCTCTGGAATACTCCTTTGGCTAACTCAATAAAGCAATATGGTTTTTTTGATTATTCGGTAAACGAGGCATTGTTTCTTTCTGAAAAAGAAGAAGCGATTCTTAATAATATTATTCAGAATATACAGCAGGAGTATCGTGCAAATATTGATCGCTTCAGTCAGAATATTATTATTTCTCAGATTGAAACCCTTCTGAACTATGCTGAACGATTTTACCAGCGGCAATTCATTACACGCAAAATAACCAATCATCAGGTGCTTGACCGATTGGAAAAGTTATTGACAAAGTATTTTCAAAGTGAGGATCTCCCGGCAAAAGGAATACCCAGTGTTCAATATATTGCTGACTCGCTGAGTCTATCGCCCAGCTACCTTAGCGGGCTGCTAAAAGTCTTGACCGGACAGAGTACTCAGCAGCATATTCATGATAAGCTGATTGAAAAAGCAAAAGAAAAGTTGTCTACCACAGATCTGTCTGTGAGCGAAATAGCTTATGGCTTAGGCTTTGAACACCCTCAATCGTTTAGTAAATTATTTAAGTCTAAAACCCAATTCTCACCTCTGGAGTTCAGGAATTCATTCAACTAATAAGTTCAGGAATTTCTTTTGCTAAGAATGATCCTGATTTTAATGCAGACGCTATTAATTTATGTATTTATGCTTACACCAGGTAAAGGAATTATTAGTAATGAAAATATTTTATTAGTTTCAATTTTATCCAAAGAATTGTTTCAATGAAAACTATTTTATCTATTGATGGCGGTGGTATAAAAGGGATTATTCCCGGGATGGTTTTGGTTGAACTTGAAGAGCGTCTGAAACAAAAAACGGGTAACCCAAAAGCGTTTTTGGCTGATTATTTCGATTTGTTTGCAGGAACAAGTACTGGAGGTATTTTAATTTGCTTGCTACTTTGCCCATCAAAAGATGATCCCAATTATCCTCGTTACTCTGCCCGCGAAGCTTTGGATTTATACATTAAACACGGTTCAGAAATATTTGAAATTACAGGCTTAAAAAGAATCTTATCAAAGTTTGGATGGGTGAAGGAACGATATGACGGAAAGGTTTTAGAAGGGATTTTACTAAACTATTTTGAGGATGTTAAACTGAGTGAACTCATTAAGCCTTGTATATTAACCGCTTATAATATCGAGCTGAGAAAAGCCCATTTATTCAGACAGAAGGTAGCCAAAATACGGGGAAACAGCAGAGACTTTTATATCAGAGATGTTTGCCGGGCAACCTCAGCGGCACCGACATTTTTCAGTGTTGCCGAAATTTATTCCCTGGCAGGGATAAGATATCCTCTCCTGGATGGGGGCATCTTTGCCACTAACCCATCCTTAAGCGCCTTTGTTGAGATTAAAAAGGAGCCGGAAGAGTTGATTCCTAAAGATATTTACATCATGTCTCTGGGAACGGGAAATTCTAAAAAATCGTATGACAGTGATGTGTTGAGAGATACCAAGGCCCTGTTTGTTGTACCTGCATTGCTGGATATGATTATGAGCGGTGCAACAGAAACATCCCACTTTTACATGAAGCAGATATTCAACTTTCTGGGTTTATCCGATCACTACGTCAGGTTAGAACCTTACGATTTGCAAAGCATTGATGAGGAGATGGATGCCGCAAGCCCAAAAAATATTAAAAAAATAATTGCTTTAGCTGATCGAATGATTAGCCAAAGAGCTAAGTTAATCGATGTTTTGGTTGATAATTTAATTAAGCTTAAAGAATCAGGAAGCCTTTAAGCGCTTTTGATTCAAGCTTTCTTTTTTGACTATCCAAGCATTATTTCAATAAGTTTTTGAGTAATGAGGCCTTTAGTTCCTCTGAGGATCGTATTTATTTCGGATGATCGGGCGAGGATATCGAACAGTGAGTATCTGGGTATTGTACCGGGAAATTCTGAGGAGGGAGCTTGCAGGGATAGAGAGGTCTTTATAAATCCACTTTATATTCACTGCTCAAAAAAAAGGCCGCTAAAAAATAAATTTCAGCGGCCTTTTTCAACAGGATAGATTATTATTTCTTAGCCCACCAGAGTGGAGTAAGTACGGCATCTTCACCTCCTAAGAAGCCTACTGCCTGGGCATATCCGGCGGCATTACTGTTTTTTAAGCCCGATGGATACCTTAACCTTTGTGGGAAGTTTTTCACACTATTGGTCATAAAGTTACCAGAGGTTAAATTTGGTAAATTAACCAATGGATTCTCAACAGCCGGGTTCTCGAAAAATGGAAGCCCGAGTCTGCGGTGATCACTCCAGGTTTCTAAAGGTAACCATGGTGTTTGAGCAATAAATTTCTGTGTAATGATTTTAGTTAACAGATCATTTTTTACTGCACCTGCTTTATAAATGGTATTGTCCGGATATTTAATTTCAACAGTACCATCAGCATTGGTATAACCATTTTTATAGCTCATTGTATGCGTGGCAGGAGGCTCGGTTGTATGATCCCAGCTTACAGAAGTTCCGTTATTGTTATAGGCGGTAGAACTTAAATATGCTGCACTTTGCGCACCAACTCCCCAATGGTCAAGATTGGCTTTTACCCCAGCCTCGTATGCTGCCTTTGCCGACATCGGTGTAGTCCAGCCTCTAAGTGCTCCTTCTGCCAATAAGAAATAAGTTTCCCAGTTAGCAAAAAATATTCTTGAGCTTGCACTTGTTCTGAACTCGTTCGAAGTACGGGGCATAGTACCATTAAAAGCTCTAACATTATTTCTGGATCCCGGAACTCCCCAGTCGCCGCTTGTATACGCATTCCAGGTATATTTAGCATCGATGGTTTTTATCACATTGGTTCCGTCTGTTAGCGTATTGGTAGTCGTTTTAGCCGTGTTATCCCATGAAGGATAGCTGTTAAAATTCGGATTAGTAAAATCACCGGGAATAATAAATGCTTTAAAGGCTCTCGGATCTATTTTGTTGGGTAAGCCATCCAGCCAATATCCTGCAAAAGGATCGTTTGTTTTCATGGTAAAATGATTCTCTAAACGCAGACCAATATAATTGTCTGGTTTCACAGATGGCTGTATATCAGCACCTACCAGGCTGGTAGTTGGAATGCCGCCCAGGTTGAAGGTTAGATTGCGGTATGCTGCACTCATAATTTGAGCATTCCACTCTCTGCTCATTACACCCGATAAAGCATCCCAGCCAGATCGCTCAGCAACTTTGAAAGTTTGATCGGCAGCTATTAATAAATCTCCGCTGGCAGCTTCTTCAAAAGCAGTTTTTGCTTTGGCTGCATCTACTTCTGATAAACGCATAGCTAATCTTAAACGTAGAGAGTTTGCATATCTCTTCCATTTATTATAGTCGTATTGGAAGGAGGGATCTTGCTTTTTAACCGCATCCGGATTAACCACAGCCATATCTAATTTCGAACTGGCATCTTTCAATTCATCGAGTAAATGATAATAAACATCTTTTACGCTTGAAAACTCCGGATTTGTACCTTGAAAGCTATTGATCGGAATAGGACCAAAATTATCTGACAACTCACTCATTAGGTATGCACGCCATATTCTGGCAACTTGTATTAAGTTTTTTGTATAGGCTTTGCTGGTACCCTTGGTAATTTGATCGTTACCAACTTGTATAGCGGAATTAGCAGCATTCAGCCAGCCGGACATATAACTGCTGTAATAGTCAGATGACCATCCATCGTCATAGCCACCACTCGAAATACCTCCGCCCATTTGCTGGCGACCTGCGGTTTTCCAGTAAAGTACAAATACACGCTCCGCAATATGAGGGTCCATTTGCGCACCTATAATACTGTTATTAATAAAGTAATCGACCTGCACCTGGTCGGCATTAGCCGCCAGCGGATTGGTATTAATCTCGTCGAACTTTTTACAAGAGGATGCTGTTATTAAAATTGTAGCCAGCAACCCAATTCCTATATATCTTTTTTTCATGACTTTGTCTTTAAATATTAAAATCCTAATCCCAGGTTAAACAAGATGGTACGCATAGTTGGTAAACCTGCATTTTCGAATCCTGTTGCATTGCTGTTGGTGGCATAAACCGATTCAGGGTCTATACCCCTCATGTGGCTTTTGATCATCCAAACATTATTAGCTGAGATTCCAATTTTTGCACTTTTAACCGGTGAATTTGCCAAAAGTTTGCGGGGTAGCGAATAGCTTAACTGAACATTTCTTAAACGTATATTAGTGGCGTCATAAATGTTCGCTTCTGAAATACCCAGGTTGTTTGCTGTTGCTACGGCCAACCAATATTCCTGCTGACTTACCGCCTTGGTGTTAGCAACATAGCCACCTGCACCATTGCTTACTACACCCGGTACTACAAAGTTTTCTCTCAAACCATTTGGTGCAGTTACTGCTGCTGTACCTGCAGCTTGCATTGCAACTTGTGTAGCAGAAAATATTTCACCACCCAGCCTTGCATCTACTAAGAAGGAAAGACCTATCCCCTTATATTCAAAGCTATTTGTAAAACCTATAAGTGCGGTAGCTTGCTGATTCCCAAGCTTAACAATCTCCGGGTCACGTGTAGGTACGCCATTCCCATTTAACAATAATTGGTTATAGAACGGACTAGCCGGATCTTTTACCCTGGAGTATTTTGTGCCATAAATTTCTCCGTATTTCTCACCAACTACTGCCAGAACAGCAACATCGTCGAATCCGCCAAGATTATATTTGCTAACACCTTCTGATAATGCCTCTACAGTATTATTATTGCGTGAAAAATTAAAAGAAGTATTCCAATTCAAGCCGTTCGGTTTACCAAGTACCTTCCCGTCGATTACCAACTCAAAACCAGTATTTTGTATATCACCAGCATTTACTTTTTTAGCGGTATAACCACTCAATGCATCCATAGGTAAATCAATCAGTTGACGGGTAGCATTGGTTTTATAATAAGAGAAGTCTAATCCAATACGGCCTTGTGCAAATCTCATTTCAGTTCCGATCTCAAATGATTTGATAAGCTCGCTGCGTACATTTG
The DNA here is from genome assembly GCA_964529165.1 of uncultured Sphingobacterium sp. GTDB lineage: Bacteria > Bacteroidota > Bacteroidia > Sphingobacteriales > Sphingobacteriaceae > Daejeonella. The sequence continues at coordinate 530 of CAZGWG010000032.1, read as the reverse complement.
GATCGAGGAGTACAGAATTTCTTCCTGCAGTTGTATTCCCGTTTGGATCTTTACCAATGTTAAAAGTGTTGTACAATTGATAAGGAGCAAGGTCATTACCAACTTGTGCATAAGATGCTCTTAATTTACCAAAGCTAAACCAGCCGGGAAGTGTGGTGCCCATGTTAGTTAACATATCCGAGAATACATAAGATAAACTAACTGAAGGATAGAAAAATGAACGATTTTCAGGGCTTAGGGTTGATGACCAATCGTTCCTGAAGGTCGCATCTAGATACAGATATCCGTCGTAACTGATCTGGGCATTGCCGTAAACTGAGTTTATTCTGCGTCTTGTAATCTCTTCACTAATTCCAGCCGGGCTTACACCATTATTGAGTGAAAACAGGTTAGGTACAACCAGTAATCCCACACTGGAGCTTAAGGAAGTAAAGTTCCTTTGCATTAAATTACCCCCAACTGAAATCATCCCTCCGAACTTGCCAAAAAGATTATCCTTCCTTGCTGATAGCATGGTGCTAAAATTGGTT
>CAZGWG010000031.1:0-26020 GCA_964529165.1 uncultured Sphingobacterium sp. | reverse complement strand
TGCATAATATTGAAATCAGATAGATTTTAATCCTCAACCTCTACTACCATTTCTATTTCCGTAGCCCAATTTGCAGGAAGGGCCGCCATCCCCACAGCAGAGCGGGCATGTTTACCCTTCTCTCCAAATACTTCAACCATCAGATCAGAAAATGCATTCATAACCTTAGGTTGATCTTTGAAGTCGGGAGCAGATTGTACCATTCCTAAAACCTTCACTATTCTTTTTACCTTATTAAGATCACCGAGTTCTGCCTTTAAACTCGAAAGCAGCGAAATACCGGTCAAACGTGCCGCCTCCTGACCTTGTTCAAGTGTCAGGTCATTACCAACTCTTCCGGTTACCCTACTGCCGTCGGGTTTATCAGGACCATGTCCGGCTGTATAAACAAGATTACCAACGCGGACAGTTTTTACATAACTGGCTAAAGGAGCACTCGGTGCTGCCAACTCAATGTTCATATCTTTCAGTCGCTTATCAAAATCAATAACGTCTGCTTTTTGACTCTGGCTATCCTTTACCTGCTCTTTGTGTGAAGAATTACAGGAAGTTAAAGCAATAGCGATCATGGATATTAGTATGTACTCTTTCATTTTATTTAATTCTGACAAAAATTCAATTAAATCAAGTTTCTTTAAAAAATTAATGCTGATCTACTAAATCTGTAAGAAAAGTAAATCAGCATTAAAAGCAGAAATAAATTTGTTTAAGGAATTATTAATCCTCTACCTCAACAATCATTTCAATTTCTACAGCGATGTTTCCCGGCAATGCGTTCATACCTACTGCTGAACGGGCATGCTTGCCTTTATCTCCGAAAATGGCAACCATCATATCTGAAAAGGCGTTCATCACTTTTGGCTGGTCTTTAAATTCAGGAGTAGTCTGAACCATTCCCAATACCTTAACCACGCGCTTTACTTTGCTCAGATCACCGATTTCTGCTTTTAAGCTTGAAAGCAATGCAATCCCTGTTAAACGCGCAGCTTCCTGTCCTTGTTCTAATGTTAAATCATCTCCTACTCTACCAGTTAAAGGGCCACCTTCAGCACGGTCAGGACCATGACCTGAAGTATAAACAAGATTACCAACGCGAACAGTTTTAACAAAATTAGCTGTCGGCGGTTTTGGAGTGGTGAGCTCTATATTCAACTCCTTCAAACGAGCTTCAATATTCACTGTATCAGCAGAGGCTGCTGTTTCCTGTTTCGCAGCATCTTCTTGTTTTGGGTTACAACTTAACAAGGCTGCCGAGATAAGAAATAATAGGGAGTACTTTTTCATAATAATTTAATTTGGGTTTTATTTATTTACAATATTAATAGGTTTCTGATTCAGGAATGAAGATAAATTATTTTCTGCAATTCCCATCAATCTGGAGCGGGCTTCTTTCGTTGCCCATGCAATATGTGGGGTGATTATACAGTTTTTTGCTTTAAACAGTGGATTGTCTGCTGAAGGAGGTTCTACTGACAACACATCGATCCCGGCTCCGGCTATAACTCCAGCATTTAGTGCATCTGCCAGATCCTGATCAACCATAAGTGGCCCTCTTGAAGTATTCAGAAAGAAAGCGCTTCGTTTCATCAGCCCAAGCGTATCTTTATTAATTATGCCCTGGGTCTCAGGAAATAACGGACAATGAACACTAACAACATCAGATTCCTTTAATAACTCATTCAACTCAGCCCATTTAAAATTTTTACGATGCGACTGATCGGATCTGGTTCTCGAAAATCCAAGAATATTCATTCCAAAAGCGGTTGCAATATCGGCAACCTTCTGACCGATACTACCAAAACCAATAATTCCGATTGTTTTACCTTCCAGTTCAATTAAAGGGTAATTCCAATAACAAAAATCCGGCGAAGCAGCCCAATCACCCTGACGTACCGAATCACTATGGCTTTGTACATGCTGACACAATTCAAGCAATAAAGCAAAAGTCATTTGCACCACTGAGGCAGTACCATACCCCGGCACATTAGCCACTGAAATCCCTTTGGTTTTAGCATAATCTACATCTACCACATTATAACCTGTTGCCAGAACTCCGATATATTTCAGATCCGGAAGCTGTGAAAGCACAGATTCCCGAAGAGGGGTCTTGTTTGTAAAAATAATTTCTGCTCCCTGGCTACGTTCCACGATCAGATTTTCGGGTGTTCGATCATGAACCTCCAGGTTTCCGAATTGCTTTATCCCATCCCAGCTTAAATCTCCGGGATTTAATGTGTAACCATCTAATACAACTAACTTCATGCTTATACTATTTATAATCTTATATAATTCTTTGCTTTTGGCTTTCTTATTTTAGACTCTTGCCCATGCCAGATTAAGTACCCGCTTAGCATTAGCAATTACTACATCGGCATCCTCATCTCCAAAAGGTTTGATCTCAAAACTTACAACCGGTGGAGTTTGAGTATTCAGGAAACCAATATCCAGCAACACCTTCAGGTATTCAACCACTTCATCCACATCATTCTCCCCATTAGGGAAACCAAATCTTGGATGTACATCTCCATAAGCTGCCATTTCCGGACTTTTCACTACACAATTACCTATGTGGGCGTGCACAATATAATCTTTTACCGGCAGGATTGATTCTTCTATTGTTTCATGAATCAATGGAATGTGGCTAAGATCTACCATCAAGCCAAAATGATCATGTGATTTACGGATCTCTTTGGCATAACGCAAGGCCAGATCTGCAGGGCCGATCAGGCTTCTTTTGTCTACATCATAATCAAAAACCTCAAGTGCAATTTTTAAATCGCCTTTGCTCTTTGCATAGGCACAGATCTCATTGGTTGATTTCACCAAAGCCTGAAAAGCTTCCTCCTTCCTACTTTCCTCATAGTTGCCACTTAAGAAAGCAAAGCTGGCTGCTCCAATCTCATAGGCTTCATCGATCCCCTGTTTCAAATTATCAAGTGCTTTCAGTCGCTCTTCCTCTACTAAACTATTGATATTAAGCCCAGTGGTAAGGAGCCTTGGCTGTGCTCCATACGCCACTGTCATGTGTGAAGTTTCAAGTATTTTCTTAACGGCCTGACGTACCTCAGGGTCCTTAATCGTAGTTATTTCAATAGCGCTGAAATAATCATCCACTGCAATCTTGCGGATTGTTTCAAGAACAGGTCCTTCACCTTTTATCGTTGCCGGAAAGGCCATAAAGTGGACAAGACCCACACGCATGTATTTATATAATGATTCGTTCATTTTGGTATTTTGTATTAATGATTTCTACTTTATGCAATTAATTTTAAGATCTATAAACTTTCACGAATTGTTTTGATAAGGCTCAGTGCACGCTGACACTCTTTGCTCAGCTCGGCATATAATTTATTCTCAATTACGCTCTTAGTTATCATTTTACTTCCGCCAACTGCACAAACTCCAACTTTAAACCATCCCCGGAGGTTATCCTCACTCAGCTCAATACCACCTGTAGGCAAGAAAGTCATATCTGTAAACAAGGCCTGAACGGCCTCAATATAAGAAGGGCCCAGAGTATTTGCTGGAAAAAGTTTTACCACATTAACCCCACAGGCTTCAGCGCGAATGATCTCACTTGGAGTCATGCAACCTGGAACGCAGAGTAAATTATTATCATCCGACAGTTCAATCACTGATTCCAAAATGCCAGGACAGACCAGAAACTCAGCCCCTTCATCGATATATTCTTTTGCTGATTCAGCATCTTTAATTGTTCCAATGCCTAAGCGCATACCCGGCATCTCTGCATCACAAGCTTTGCGCATTTCTTTAAAGTTCTTCATTGCCTGCTCTCCACGATTGGCATACTCCGTTGTCCGAATCCCACCTTCGTACATTGCACGCATTAACTCAATACTCACGCCTGTATCGGCAGCATAATACAAGGGAACAATCCCCTGCTCTTTAATAAGTGATTTAAGCTCTGTTTTCTTATCCATATATAGTATAATTTGTATTATGACAGATTAGCCATTGAGGACTTATCGTTTGATTATTATTTATTCATAAAATCTTAAAGTTTATATCCCTGCCGCGCCAGCAGCTTCCATTCCCCATGTTTCTTCTGCCAAACGAGAATATTCCCAAACCTAATCTCTACAGGATTCCCCTTGTTTACGGCCTGAGCAACAGCAAGATGCCTGACAACAGCATTCTTACCTGAAATATTAATTGTTTGATTTTGAAGATCAAACTTTTTGAAAAAGTTAGGCCCGTTTATTACTCCTGCAATAAATGCCGCTTTATCCTGAATCAAGCCGGAAGAATGTCCGTAACTCAGATCATCCCATACAAGCTTTTTTAAGACTGTACTATCAGTGTTGATAATGGCCTGATTAAACTCATTAATCAATTGAACGAAGCGCTCTTCCTTTTTAGTCTGAGCATTCAGGCTAAAACTTAATACCATCAAAGTGGTTAACATGCAGTAATATCTCTTCATGATATATTATTTAGAGGGATTTACCTGTGTTTCCAGACTATCCGGTTCTCCATCCAATGGCTTATTCTGCCAATAGGAGGCCAGGATAGACCCACTGATATTCATCATAGGACCATAAATCATAGGAGCTAATCCAACTGTACCTAATTTGCCCATACCATGAGCCAATCCCTTTGAAAGTCCGGCATTCTGCATACCAACATTAATAGCTATTGTACGGCAATCTTTCTCATTCATGCCAAACAATCTTGCTGACCAATAGCCAAGGGTGTATCCTAATGTGTTATGGATCAAGACCAGCAAGATCAGCAAAGGTCCTACAGTTAGCAAACTTTCTCTTCCTACCGCAGTTACAATGATGATGATAAAGGCTATTCCAAACATTGAAACCATTGGCATAATTGAGTTAAGCCATTTAATCTTATCTTTTAGTAATTCATTCAGCACAATTGCCAATGTAATTGGCAGAATAACCATTTTCAAAATATCCCACATCATATCCAATACATTGATCTCAATAAATGAACCCCCAAGCAGTTTCATTAGCAGAGGAGTAAGAAATGGAGCTAGTAAAGTAGCAATTGAGGTCAGAGTGATCGATAAAGCCAAATTCGCTTTTGCCAAATAAGAAATTACATTGGCAGCCACCGCATTCGGTGCACAGCCTATTAGAATCATTCCGGCGGCAATTTCAGGCTCAAAATTACTTATACTAGCGAGGACAAACCCAAGCAGTGGCATGATTGTAAAATGACTTAAAATACCAACGAAGACTCCTTTGGGTGCTTTGAACACTCCCAGAAAATCTTTGTAGTTCATGGTAATACCCATCCCAAACATGATGAGTTGAATCAATGGGGTAATTAATCCTGAAAGTTTATAGCCATTTATTTCTACAAAATACTGTGGGAAGATCAGTGCAGTTGAAACCACGCCCACAATCATAATTGGATAAGCAAATCCCTTGAGTACAGAAATACCTCTGACACCAAGAGCAACACCAACAATACCTGCGATTAAAAAAGGTTCTGCCGTTTTTGAGTTATCTATCAGATAAAGGACAAGCGCTGTCAGAAGGCAAATTGCCCCCAAACCCATCAGGATTTTAAATATTGGTTTCATCTGTTTATTTTTTTATTTGTTAGATGGAGGCCATGATGATCAAAAAAACATTGCATTATATGCTAATATTTTTTTTAATCAGGCTGGACTCATAAGTTTTGCTTAATAAGTTCTCTTTGACATAAACTGGTCTAATTGCGCCCGGGTAATCTTCTTTTCAGCCGGATTTCGGTCTAGCCACTTGAGATATTCTCCTTTAATTGCATCAGTCCACTGAGTATCGACCTCATTTGCCTTATAAGTCCCATTCTTGATCATCTCATGCCCGAAACGATCTTTGGATGCGATAAACTCTGCAGTTGAAACCACAAGTTCGGCCATATGAGCCGGAATAAAAACAACACCTGCCCTTCCGGCAATAACCAGATCTCCGGGAAGAACAATTGCTGCTCCGATCGTAATTGGAGTATTCAATCCCATTAGAACTACCCCTTGTAAAAACTGAGGAGCAAAGTCTCTGACATGAGCATTAAATCCCTCAATCTCTGCTAGCCCGTCCACATCGCGGGCAAACCCGTCGAAGACCACCCCGTTTCCTGAGTTTTTATAGATTACATTACCGAGATTATCCCCCATTAGGGAACCCACTCTGCCTTTATTATCGGCTACATACACATCTCCTTGAGTTAACATATTGATTGGCCAGTGTAAATGTCTTCCTGCCCGACCTTCTTTTGCTGCGCGGTCTACAATATTCTTTTCAACATCCGGCCGGATCGGCATAAATTGAGCAGTTAATGCCCTGCCCACTACTTTAACTTCTTCATGAAGTATTTTCCAGTTACGCTCATACTGATACAGGTATCCTTCGTTATTCAGAATCTGCCAGGCTTCTTCTATCCCTATTTCGCGGGCTCGTTGCAGAAGGTCATCTGAAATTCGCGGACGGCCGTCAGCAAAGCGTTCACCCTTCCAGGCCGAAGTAAGAAATATCAATTCCTCTTTTGGTATTGCCTGAGCGAAAACAACAGAAACTGAACTTAAAAAACAGGCAAGAACAACAGATAGATAAATTCTATAATTTAACATAAACATATAGGTAAAATTGATAATGTATTTGATTAATAAAGTAAGTACATCTGAATCTAAAAAAGATCAGGCCTTCTTAGGAAACTTCCAGATCTCAAGGGCATTCTTACCCATAATCAGATCCAGATCCTTATCAGTATAAAAATCACAGTACTTGTCCATAAATTCAAGTTCTTTATCCATTGGAAGTTCCCATCTTGGGAATGGATATCCTGTTCCCCAAATAATCTGTTTTGCTCCAAATTCTTCATAGATTGCCTTATAAAATGGCAATGTGTCTTCATAAGGGTACTGTTTTATTTCTGACATCTCATAAGGTTCTGAGTTACTAATCCAGACATTTTTGAAACGACTGAGTTTGAACATTTTTTTAAATTCAGGCCAGCAATCAGCGGCTTTAAGATCTGGTTTACCTGCATGGTCAACTACTATTTTTACACCCGGGAAACGTTCAGCCATATCTTCAAGCATTGGCATTTGATGGGGTAGTATGTAATAATTGAAACAAAGTCCAAGTTTTTCGGCTTCTTTCCATAATGGATAATGTGCTTCTGAATTTAGCCAGGTTTCTTTAGGATGGTAAATCGGACTGAATCGCATCCCCTGAAAGCCGTGCTCATTGACCCAATACCTTAGGTTATCGACAATTTTAGGATCATGCGGGTTCAATAAACCATGAGCAACAAAATGGTTTGGATAGGTTTTCAGGCAATAAGCTTTATAAGAATTATCCCATCCATAATAACGCGGATTTATCAGGACTCCGTAAGTTATATTAAAGTCCTTCATCTGTTTAACCTGATTCTCAATAGGAGCCTCAATTGTAGCTTTAGCATTAGGGTTTTCAGGATGCTTGAACGGGAAACGCGGATCAAAATTCCAGGTTTCAACATGGGTGTCAATAATCAGACGTTTCTTCTTAAACTTCTCTGGCAGCGCTGCCGCTACTGTATCAAAAGGATCCATTAAACTCAATAAGGGCATTGCTGCCATACCTTTAATGATGTCTCTGCGTTTCATATTTTTAATGCTATTTAATTTATAAAAATCACATGATCAGGTTGCCAATGGCTGACCACCCGGAATCATTACTTTTTGTTTAGGAAGCTTTGTTGTATTACGTTTGGCTATAAATTTTGCCGTAAGGTATTCCCCCATGTGGATATCTCCGGCAATAGTATCTCCATTAACTTTACCTGAAAAGAGGTAAATAATGATATTTCCAACAATTGGAATTGTACTTCTTATCTTCACTTCGTTCCCATCTATTGTACCCACCATATTTTTCGTATCGAACTCACCTTTGTGGGTCCCCTGAATCCAGTTTCCATCCTGCTCAATAACAAATGACTGTTGACTTATACTTAATGCATATTGTACTTCAACATCCCAGCGTCCGTTAAGGTTCGCAATTGGAGGTGACATTTCAGGTTTAAAACTTCGTCTTTTTGACAGCACTTCATAGAGACGCTCAGCTACTATTTTCTCTTCACCAGCTTGCATGTGTCCGGGAGTAACTTGTATTGAAGTGGTTCCATCTGCCTCATCACGATTACCCAATGCAATTCTGGGTTTATTTCTTCCAACTTCTTCTGCGATCTCATAACCTGTTACGGGATATTTTGCAGGATCCCAGATTATATGGAGAACCGGATACTTATTATTAAGATTTACAGGTTCAACAATTTTTGTAGTTAATCCATTGATACCTGATACTCTTTTCGAAATTACATCCAGCCATGTGAGCCATCTCTTCCATTCCGCTTCATGATCCCGAACCAACCATTCCTCAACAGCAGTCAGCATACCAACAATTTCATCCCGATCCAGCTTATTGTCACGCCCTGGTCCATGGTGAGGTGCACTTGCCTGCCATGCAGCCCGTAAAATGTTTTTATTCCCAAGCATCAATCCAGCCGATTGGGGTCCGCGAATAGTTTTACCTCCACTATAAGCAACAATATCTGCTCCTCTTTTTAAATGTATAGGCGGAATTGTAAGACTCTCGGCTGCTGCATCCATTAAAATTGGAACATTCTTTGGTTTGGCAATTGCTGCGATTACTTCGAGAGAAAGTGGTTGTCCTGTATCTGAAGCTGCACCAGGAGTCCCTGATGTCAGATAAATCATTGCTGTTTTGGGATTAATTGCTTTTTCAAGTTCAGCAGCAGTCGCAACTGTTACAATTTTGACTCCAATATTCCTTACGGCATGATCATAATGCTGACGTGAATATCTGGGTATTATTACTTCAGTTTTCTCAAATCCACTAAGATCGGGAATCCGGATAAGTCTCTCAGGACTACCTCCTGTAACACAAGCAGCCGTAATGTGTTTTACTCCCGCCGCACATCCGGATGAAACCATTCCCCACTCTGTTTTGGTAAGTTCTGAAAGTCTATTTCCAACTGCTTCGGCCAGTTCATCAAGCTGAACAAAATTATTACTTGCAGCATCGAGTGCTTCTTTTACCTTTGGAAGTTTAATTGAGCCTCCAATAATAGTAAATGAACCCCGGCAATTGATAATAGGCTCAACTCCCATTGAACGATAAATATTTTTTTCATCCAGGAATGAACTTAATGTTGTTCCTTTAAAATTTTCTAAAGTGCCCTGTAATTCATTTGGTTCTGCTGCTTCCCCCGAAAGGACATTCCCAACTACTGGAAGTAAGGCAAGGCCTTTAATCACACTTCTCCTCTTCATTTATTTTAATTATTTATTGTATTTTTTTGCAGCAAGCCCATTGAGATCCCAAACAATCCTTCCGGCACGAACTGTTAACTCAGCCTCAAGTTTACGATCTCCTTCAATTCTGTTTTGTCCAGAATCTACAAATCCAAACTTGCCATTAATTACACTCAGCACTGCAATATCTGCCACAGAACCTTCAGATAAATTTCCAAGATCTTCTCGATTAATTGATTTTGCAGCATTCCAGCTTCCTCGGGCTATTACTTCAGGAATACTCATTCCGATAGTTAGATATTTTGACATCACGTTCAGCATATTCTTCATGCCCGAATTCATACTGGTACGGTGCTCATCTGTTCCAAATGAATTTGGCCAGAGCCCCTGATTATAGGCAGGAATAGCCTGGTTAAACCAGAATCCAGCCCCTCCATGACCCACATCGAAAAGTACACCACGCTTTTGTGCATCCAAAACAAATGGCCTTACTTTTCCTTGCTCATCAACAACAGTCATTCGCTCAGACACATTTTCAAAAGAATGAGTAATAATATCACCCGGACGCATATGATCCAATTGTTCCTCAAGAGTATATTGAGGCATATGACATTCCACAAATAGAGGAACATTCGCAATTTTGGCCGCTTCGGAAGCACGTTCAAATGGGATCCAGCTTTTCCCTTTATAATGACCGACTCGGGTACCTACTATATAATCATCGTATTTCTTAATGGTTTCAACAGTTCTTTGAACACTAATAGTACCCAAATCTGGCTCAAAACCAGACCCCGAACTAAAGCCAGTCTCAAATATATTGATCCAGGCAAGCACACGGGTTATTGATGGATCAACTACTTTTGTCTTAAATTCAGGGAAGGTTCTCCAACCAGTAGTACCCGCATCAACAACTGTCGTAATACCCGAACGTATGGCAAAAGCATCAGGTAACTGACTGGATTGTCCGTCATAAAAGCCGGGATTACTCCCAGCAAAAACATGAGTATGAATATTAATTAGACCCGGAACAACCAGAAGTCCGCTTACATCAAGTACCCTCTTTGCCTCAGAAGCGGGAATATCTGCTGCAACCTTTGATATTTTACCATCTTTGACTGCAACATCCATTTTAGCATCAATCTTATTTTTTGCATCAATAACCCTTCCTCCTTTCAGCAATAGATCATAGTCCTGAGCCTGTAATAAAAAAGGGCTCAGTAAGAAAACAATCATCAGTGATGCTGTTTTAAGAACTCTCGAAAAATGGCTTCTTGATACAAGATTGCAACTATTTCCGATTAGGTATTTTGACATTCGTTCTAATTTATTCTCCATAATAATATCTTTCAATAACTTTAATCTTTCCATGTTTGTCCACTAATCCCATTCAAATCCCACATTATTTTCCCTGCCCTCAAAGTAAGCTCAGTTTCCAGCTTTTTTGAGCCTACTACACTAACTTTACGAACATCTGTAAAGCCAAACTTTCCTTCCCTTAGATTAAAAACGGCAATATCTGCTTCTGCACCAACGCTCAAATGCCCAAGATCTGTACGCTTAATTACTTTTGCCGGCGCCCAGGTTGAGCGCTCAATAACATCCTTTAATTCCATACCTAAAGCAAGAAACTTAGACATCACATTTGTCATATCTTTCATTCCGGCATTCATACTTTGATCGTGCAGGTCAGAGCTAATTACATCTGGCAAAAAACCCTGCTTGAATGCAGGAATTGCCTGTGACCAGGAGAATGCTCCACCACCATGTCCAACATCGAAAACAACCCCTCGCTTTTGTGCTTCAAAAATGAATGGTTTTAATTTTCTGGTCTTCTCATCTACAATGGACTCACGTCCGGTACTTATTTCAGAGTAAGTGTGAGTAAAAATATCTCCTGGCCTAAAATGTTTTAGAAATAGTGACTCAATGGAGTTGGCTGGTACATGTTCTCCAAAATCTACCATAATTGGTACATCAGCCAGCCTGCCAGATTCAACTGCTTTATCAACCGAAGTGAATTCACCCCAGTAATGTGCTGATTTAATACCAACCAGAATATCCGGAAATAACTTTCTTATCATGTAAGCATTCATTTCAGGATTCATATCATTGATATCCTGTTCTTCAAAACGGCCAATCATTCCGTTTCCAATTACATTCAGAAATGCCAGAATACGGGTTTGAGATTTATCAATCGATTGCGCTTTGAAAGCTCGGAAATTTCGCCAACCGGAGGTCCCTGCATCCACCATTGTTGTTACCCCAGATCTAAAAGAAAAGGCATCAGCCTGCTGGCTGCGGGAAGAGTTGGCTACTGATGTACTGTACTTATCGGTTCCCTGAAATACATGAACATGCATATCAATTATTCCCGGACTAACATAAAGTCCACTAACATCCACAGTTTTCTTTGCTGAAGTTTCCGGAATGTTTTCTGCTACCCTGAATATTTTGCCATTCAGAATAGCTACATCCATTTTAGCATTGATATTATTCTTCGGATCAATCACATGACCACCTTTCAAAAGAATGTCAATTTCCTGGGCATTCCCTGTTTGGATAAAAAACAGAACAAAAGCCACCATAGTAATTCTATGATAACTAAACAAACATGAAACAAGTTCTTTAATTGATGTCATTCTAGCTCTTTCTTTTGTCAATTGTTAGGGTCAATCAACCTTACTAATTCAACATTATCCATTCCTGATAAAGTACTTCTATTGAAATTCAAGGATCCCGAAGAATTGAGGTAGATGAAACTGAGGCTTGTCATTTTTAACTTCATTCCATGTTATGTAATGTGGGTTCGAATTAATTTCGGCAATCTTATAGAAGTTCGCTCTCCAGGAAACACCCGGTTTAGGACGAACAACATTGGTATATTTTTCAAGCATACTAAGTGGTATCTTAAAAGACATAGTCCATGTTACCGGCTTAGTAATCTCTGTATCAACAACCTTCGGTAAAGAAGCTTTGATCTGGATTTTCTGAATATCCTCCACTGTTGGCCTGTTCTTTTTATGATGCAGTAAAGGAGTTCCTCCGCAGTTAATCTCGAGATTAAAATAGTTAATTGGATTATCAGCTTCAGGGGAAAAGAAGAATTCTACTGCCGAGTCTCTCCATACAGGTCCGTTTATTTTCTCAGTTATGCTTTTCACATAACGATCCTTTACTCTATAAATAACATAGATAAAATCATCATCATAGGTCATTTTAACATCTGTCTTCGGCTTAAATGCAGGGATCTTTCCCATATAATTCCGTATCTTAATAGATTTAACCCCTTTCCACCCTGATTCATTCCATTTATCATTTACATCTACCGTTTTAGACGATCTTTTAACATTATAAACCAGAAAGTCTGATGGATTACCTACAGGACTTTGCTGAGCGCTTATCGTATTGACAAAAAGCAGGAAAGTCAAAAGAAAAAGGGAGGCTGTTTTAATTTTTTTCATCAATTGATTGTTATTTATTCTATTTATTCAATACAGGCTAAAGCAGAGTCAGTTTATTCAGCGTTCAATTCTGCTGGTTAAAGTGTTTAAGGTAACCCTGCCGGTTTCCTCTAATTTCATGAAACCAACAGGGTAATGCTATATTAAGTTGCCAAAGGCGGGCCTGCCGGAATTTGGATTCGTTTCCTTGCAGGCTTGGATTTGCTGCGGCTTGCTGTAAAAGTCGCAGTGCGATATTCTCCTAAATGAATATCTCCTGAAATTGTATCCCCGCTAAGGGTACCCTGAAACAAGTAATTAATGTTATCAGCAACGATCTTAATGGTGCTTTCGAACCTTACTTTATTACCATCAATCGTACCAGCCAAAGTCCTGGTATCAAAATCAGCTTTATGGGTTCCTGAAAGCCAGTTACCATCCTGCTCAATACTCAGTGTTTGAGCACTGGTACTACTAAAAAACTTAATACTCAAATCCCAAATACCAGAAAGATTTGCTGATGGCGAAGACATTTCAGCTTTAGGACTGCGTTTCTTTGAAAGTACTTCATAAAGCCTATCGGATATTATCTTTTCTTCTCCTGCCTGTATTTGTCCGGTAGTGATACTAACCGTACTGATGCCATCAGTCTCTCCCCGACTAGCCAAAGCAATTCTTGGCTTATTTCTGCCCAATTCCTCAGCGAGCTCAAAACTATTGATATTTAGCTTATTACTATCCCATCTTACAAATAATACAGGTGATTTATTAGAAAGACCTGCTGGCTCATAAACCTCTACTTTTACTCCATCAATAGGGGTGATTTTCTTTGAGATTGTATCAAGCCAGCTTAACCATTTTTTCCAGTCGGCTTCATGGTCTCTTTTAATCCAATCCTCAACAGCCGCCATCATTCCAATCATCTCTTCACGTCCAACTTTGTTATCTCGTCCAGGACCATGGTGAGGAGAACTGGCCTGCCATGCAGACATTAAAATTGATTTATCGCCTAACATTAATCCGGCACATTGAGGACCACATATTGCCTTACCTCCACTATAGGCTACCAAGGTAGCTCCACGCTTAAGGTGTACGGGAGGGATAGTCAAGTTTTGAGCAGCAACATCAATTAGTACCGGAATATTCTTAGGCTTTGCATAAGATGCAATCACCTCCAGTGATAATGGCTGACCTGTATCAGATGAGGCACCCGCTGTCAGGTATATCATTGCAGTCTTTGGATTAATAGCCATCTCAAGCTCTTCCGGAGTGGAAACATGAACTATCTTAACTCCAATATTTCTTATTCCATGATCATAAGCATTCCTTGAATATCTGGGAATAATGACTTCATCTTTATCAAAACCTGTGAGGTTTGGAATACGAATCAATTTTTCCGGATTTCCACCAGTAACACATGCCGCTGTAATATGTTTAAGTCCGGCAGCACATCCAGCCGATACCATACCCCATTCTGCACCTGTAAGATCTGCAAGGCGCTGACCTATTCCATCAGCAAGCTCGTCATATTGTACGAAATTATGCGCCGCTGCCTCCATCGCTTCCCGGACTGCAGGACGCTCAATCGATCCACCAATAATAGTGTATGTTCCCATACAGTTAATTACAGGTTCTACGCCTATCCTGCGGAAAATATTAGTATCAGCCATAAATGAGGCTGCTGTTGTCACTGATTCCGACCCTGCCAAAGCACCAGATCCACTTTCGGCAAGTGGATTTCCCAAAACTGATTGGGTCGGAAGAACCGCTCCAGCAACAGGTAACATCGCTAGGCCTTTGATTACGTTTCTACGTTTCATTTTATTGATTTTAATTTCTATATACTATTTATAAGCATTTGCTGCGAGCCCATTTAGATCCCATATAATGCGACCGGCACGTACCGTCAACTCTGCTTCAAGTTTCTTATCCCCTTCAATCTTATTATTCCCTGAATCAACGAACCCAAACTTTCCTTTCGATACACTCAGTACAGCTATATCAGCAACCGATCCTTCAGACAAATTCCCCAGATCTTCACGTTTGATTGATTTGGCTGCATTCCAGCTCCCTCTGGCTATGATTTCAGGCATTGTCATTCCCATATTCAGGTATTTAGACATCACGTTCAACATCGTTTTCATACCCGAATTCATACTTGTACGATGCTCATCTGTTCCAAAAGAATTTGGCCATAAACCCTGCTTAAATGAAGGAACCGCCTGATTGAACCAAAATCCGCCACCTCCATGACCTACGTCAAATAGTACCCCTCTTTTTTGGGCAGCTAATACAAATGGTCTGACTTTTCCTTGCTCATCAACTACAGTCATCCGTTCAGAAACATTTTCAAACGCATGAGTTATAATATCACCTGAACGCATCCGATTCAACTGATCTTCGAGAGAATACATAGGCAAATGGCACTCTACAAAAAGTGGCTTATTGACCAGTTTGGCAGCTTCTGATGCACGATCAAAAGGAGTCCATTCAGTCCCGTCATATCGCCCGATTCTAACACCAACCAAAATATCGGGATACTTATTGACGGTTTCAGCAGTCTTCTGAACATCCATTTCAGCTATATTTTCCTGAGCTTTATCTACAGAATAGCCTGAGGCTGCAATACTCAGAAATGCCAAAACCCGGGTCATTGAATTATCAATTATTTTAGCCTTGAAATCAGGAAAAGTACGCCAGCCTGAGGTACCTGCATCAACAACCGTTGTTATTCCTGCACGAGGTGCAAAGGCATCTGGTAACTGACTTGAGGTTCCATCAGTAAATCCAGGATTACTACCAGCATATACATGAGTGTGCATATTGATAAGCCCTGGTGCAACAATTAACCCACTTACATCAACAACTTTTTTAGCAGAATTCGCTGGGATATCTGTTGCCACACGAAATATTTTACCATTTTTTACAGCGACATCCATTTTACGATCAATATTATTTTTCGCATCAATAAGATGACCACCCTTCAATAAAAGGTCGATATCTTGAGCCTTTACCTGAGTATTGCAGACAAAAAATATAAGCCCAGTCATTAATAACCCCGCGAGTGGTAATGAAAGTGACCTTTTGAAATTTAATAGCTTGTTCATATTGTTTAAATTTTATGATTTCATTCAATAAAAATCAATTCGTTGATGGAGGCATTTGCCATTGAGGAGCACTTATGCCATTTAAATCCCATACTACACGCCCCGCTCTGAGTGTTAATTCTGCTTCAAGTTTTTCTGTACCGTTGATTTTGGTCCGCCGAACATCCATGAAACCGAAATTGCCTTTTTTTAAATTAAAAACTGCAATATCAGCCTCAGATCCAACGCTCAAATGGCCTAAATCAGGGCGTTTAATAACTTGTGCTGGATTCCAGGTTGATCTTAAAATAACATCCTGAAGCCCCATACCCATAGCAAGAAACTTGGACATCACATTACTCATGTCCTTCATTGCTGCATTCATACTTAAGTTATACAGATCAGTACTAATCGTATTTGGGTAAAAACCCTGCTTCATAGCAGGAATTGCCTGATTAAAGTTAAATGCTCCGGCACCATGACCCACATCAAAAATAATCCCTCTCTTTTGTGCAGCAAATACAAAGGGTTTAACCTTCCTTGTATTCACATCAACAATAGATTCCCTTCCACCCGCAGTCTCTGAAATAGCATGTTCAGAAAAGGTATGTGTAAAAATGTCTCCCGGCCTGAAATGCTCCATAAACAATGATTCAATAGAATTTGGCGGAGAATGCTCCCCGAAATCAACGATAACCGGAACATTCGCCAGTTTACCTGATTCAACCGCTTTATCAACCGATGTAAAGTCGCCCCAGTAATGAGCAGACTTAATACCAACCAGAATATTGGGATGTAATTTTCTGATCATATAAGCATTCATTTCAGGATTCATATCTGTCACATCCTGCTGATCGTAACGAGTGATCATTCCCCTGCCAACCACATTTAAAAAAGCTAAAATGCGAGTCTGAGAATGATCTATCACCTGGGATTTAAAAAGCGGGAAGTTTCTCCATCCGGAAGAACCGGCATCTACTACGGTAGTTACCCCTGCTCTGAAGGAAAATGCATCTGCCTGTAATCCTCCCGGAGAATTAGCAGAAATACTATTAACATCAGGTCCGTGAAAAACATGCGCATGCATATCAATAATACCGGGGGTAACATACAAACCACTGACATCAATTGTCTTTTTTGAAGTATTAGCAGGAATATCTTTTGCAACCCTGAATATTTTATCAGCTACAATAGCAACATCCATTTTAGAATTAATGCTATTCTTTGGATCAATGACATGTCCACCTTTCAGAAGTATATCTATTTCCTGAGCATGAACGAATGATGATGTCAGAATGAGAACTAAAACAACCGCAACTTTTTGCATATTACGGACATATTGATTCCGAATAAATTCTGAAGTACCTGCTGCTTTAGTTCTCATAACTATCTTTATTATTTGTGATTATTTATTTACAGCATCCCATTGAGGTCCGCTAAGGCCATTCAAATCCCAGGCTACTTTGCCTGCACGAAGAGTTAGTTCAGCCTCCAATTTCTTTGATCCATTGAATACTGAACCGCGAGCATCCATAAAGCCGAATTTACCTTCTCTTACATTAAAAACAGTTACATCAGCTTCTGAGCCCACACTCAGGTGTCCCAGTTCGGTATGCTGAATAACATTCGCAGGGTTCCAGGTAGAGCGTAAAATCACGTCCTGCAGAGACATTCCCATGTTTAAGAATTTAGACATTACGTTTGCCATATCCTTCATACCTGCATTTCTACTATTTCTGTAAAGGTCTGTGCTAATCGTATTAGGATAAAAACCCTGTTTTAATGCATTTATAGCCGTACTCCACACAAAAGCACCACCACCGTGACCAACATCAAAGATTCTACCTTGCTTCTGAGCTTCAAAAATGAAAGGTTTTACTTTATTATTACCATCTACGATAGGTTCGCGACCATTTGGCGTAACCGCTGATACTGCATTTCCTGAAAAAGTATGCGTAAAAATATCACCCGGGCGAAAATGTTTCATGAAAAGCTCTTCGATGGATAGTTTGGGAGTACTTGATCCGAAATCAACCATGATTGGTTTATTGGTTAATCTTCCAGTGGCAATTGCACGGTCAACCGGGCCAAAATCATTTCCCTGGTAATGATGTGCTTTAATTCCTACAATGATATCTGGATATTCCTTCATTATAAAGGCTGTTGTAACAGGGTTCATATCCGTAGTGTCCTGTGCATGAACAGTCCCTAACATGCCATGTCCGGCCATACTAATAAAAGCAAGAACCCGGGTCTGAGAGTTATCTATTGTTTGTTTTTTGAATTGATGAAAATCCCGCCATCCTGCAGAACCTGCATCTACAACTGTGGTCACCCCTGATCTGAAAGTAAAATCGTCCGGAGCAACGCTACCAAAGCCATTGGTAATTCCAAAGCCAGTAAAGCCAGGTTCCTCAGCCCCTGCAAATACATGGACATGCATATCAATAAAGCCTGGAGAAACATATAAACCTTTTGCATCTACTGTTTTTTTGGCCGAAGTCGAAGGAATATTTGCCGCAACCCGGAAAATCTTTCCGTCTTTTATTGCAACATCCATTACCGAATTAATATTGTTTTTAGGATCAATCACATGACCGCCCTTGATCAGCATATCAATTTCCTGTGCCTGGACAACAGAATGAGCCATCAAACCTGCGCCCACGACAAGAATACTTACATATTCTCTGATCTTTATAATTACATTTTTATTCATTATATATTAATTTAAGTGATTAAAATTCAATTTAGGCAATTTCCGTTAACTTGCAAGAGGTGCACCTGAAGGCACAAAAACAGGTTTTTGGGGAGCCGGTTTATTATTTTTTATGGCACTAAATTTCGCACTGCGATATTCGCCCATAAATAAATTACCTGTGAGGGTATCCCCGGAAACAGTACCTGTGAAAGTATAGATTATTGAATCGCCTATCATCCTGACAGAACTCTGGAGTTTAACAGAATCGCCTTCTATGGATCCAGCCAT
This sequence comes from uncultured Sphingobacterium sp., assembly GCA_964529165.1. Taxonomy (GTDB): domain Bacteria; phylum Bacteroidota; class Bacteroidia; order Sphingobacteriales; family Sphingobacteriaceae; genus Daejeonella. The sequence continues at coordinate 7,225 of CAZGWG010000031.1, read as the reverse complement.
GTCATTGACTGCGAATCCACTTTGATGAGTTCCCTTAATCCAATTTCCGTCCTGCTCAATAAATAATTTATGTTTCCCTTCACTGTTATAAAACTTTACATCAACATCCCATGTACCTGAAAGGTTTCTGGACGGAGCTTTCAATTCTTTTGATCTTGGGCTTCTTTTTGCTGTCAGAATATTATAAATACGATCGGCAACAATCTTTTCTTCACCTGCCTGCATGCCTATTGTAGTGACTGCTATTCCATTTATGTTAGGGTCTTTCCCTCTACCTCCACCACTAGCTACGGCTATTCTTGGTTTATTTCTGCCCAGTTCATCTGCCATTTCAGCACCTGTTATATTTAACACATCTGCATCCCATGTAATCACAACTTCAGGAGACACGTTTGATAAACCTGACATTGTAGATGGTACATGAATCATTGTTTGTACACTTTTAATTCCTGAAATCTTTTTAATAATATGATCCAGGTAGGAATCCCATTGCTTACGTACCGCATCATGATCCATTTCCTTCCAAAGCTTTACTGCGGCAACCATTCCAAACATTTCGTCCCTGTCTACTTTATTATCACGGCAAGGTCCATGGTGCGGGGAGCTTGCCTGCCATGCTGCCATTAGAATATCTTTTTGGCCAAGAATCAATCCGCAAGACTGAGGACCGCAAATTGCCTTTCCACCACTGTAAGCAACAATGCTTGCACCACGCTTTAAATGTACGGGAGGAAATGTCAGAATTTCATTTGCAGCATCAAACAAAACAGGAACCTTTTTTGCTTTGGCAATTGCCGAGATATTTTCAAGCGACATAGGGGCACCTGTCCATGATCTGTCCCCATTTACCAAATATATCAGTGCTGTTTTGGGATTGATCGCATTTTCCAGTTCTTCAAGCGTAGAAACATTCACCATGGTAACCCCAATATTTCTTATAGAATGATCGTAGGCATTTCTGGAAGTAATCGGTACAATAACCTCGGTCTTCACCAGTCCATCAAGATCAGGGATACGAACCAATTTCTCTGGATCTCCTCCTGATACAACTGCGGCAGCAACCAGCTTAAGTCCGGCGGCACATCCAGCGGATACCACCCCCCATTCTGCACCGGTAAGATCAGCAAGAGTCTGGCCGATACCATCAGCTACTTCATCCATTTGTGCAAAATTATGAGAGGCAGCCTCCATAGCAGCTTTGGTTTGCGGCCGTTTCAATGACCCTCCTATGATAGTAAAAATACCTCTGCAGTTAATAATGGGTTCTATACCATGCGTTCTGTATATGTTATTTTTATCCAAAAATGATTCTAATGTAACTTCAATAGGAGTACCCACATTGTACGGTGCGGCTGATAGATTTCCGACGAGTGGTGAAGCTTGCGACGAATTAAATGGAATTGCACTACCAGCCAGTGGCAGAAGTGACAAGGTTTTAAGAACATTTCTACGTTTCATTTTTACGCTGTTTATAGTTTATCAGGCTTGACACAAAGCCTTAAATATTTTTTATTTCTTAGTTTAATCAGTATAATTATTATAAGCCTGGTATTACCAATCCTTTTATCAGCTTATCTCTGTTACCTGCCGGATTACTCTCAGCCAGTTTAGTCCGAGAATTTTTCGGATGCGCTGCTCCGAATATCCCAGCCTCTGCATTGCAGAAGTCATTTGTGGATAATCACTTACATCCTTTATTTCTCTGGGCAAAGGAGGACCACCGTCAAAATCAGAACCCAGGGCAATATGATCTTCACCAACCAGTTGAACACCATAATCTATTACTCTGGCCAACTGGTCAACTCCCATCCAGTATTCATCCGGAATTACTTCTTTATGAACAAATGGAAGTCCCTGAGACAATGATTGATCCACTTCCTCAATAGATAATAGCTTTGTTTCTTTTGAAGCTGCTGTAGCTGCTACTGCCGGCTTTCTTTTTGATTGTACCCATTGGGCATATTTAGGATTATTAAAACTACTCCCAAACTGTATTCCGATTACTCCTCCTTTTGCGGCTAATGCTTTTGCACACTCATCAGTGATACACCTTAAACTGCTCACAATCCCTCGGAAACCTCCGTGACTATAAATTACAGGATGACTGCTCGCTTCAACCGTTTGCAGAATTGCATCATCTGATGCATGGGCTACATTTATAAGCATACCTAGCTTATTCATCGCTGTGACAATATTACGACCATGGGCATTTAACCCACCCCAGCGTTTCTCCCCATAACAGGAATCAATAAATGAATTCGTTTCATTATGAGCAGTAAGCTGCACTGAACGGAGCCCTAAACGATAAAGAGCTCTTAATATATTCAGATCCCCATCAAGATCAAAACCACCTTCCAAATCCAAAAAAGCAGCTACCTTTCCTTTACGGTTTATTCTGACAATATCTGATGCAGTAAGCGCCAGCTCAATATGATGTTTGTTCTTCTCTATCTGAGCAAGTGCCAGTTCAACAACTCGAAAAGTGTTCTTTACTTCATGCCTATTGGGATAATAAGGCTCCGGAGTATAACATGAAAAAAACATGGCATCGAGTCTACCTTCAATTGCTCTTGGCAAATCGACACTACCATCCGAATAACGATCTCCAATATCCAGTCCCTGCAATAATTGCCTGGTCATCATATGAATATGACCATCCATAACAAAGGCTTTTTTATGAAGATCAGAAGCAGGGGAATTACCTCTTTCAGAATTAAATAAAGATCCAGATTCATCAATAATTGAATTTTCCAAATAGTTAAAAGGAGAAAATTCAGCTATTGGCAGAATCGTTAAGCACTTTATTACATCCCTGCGTTTCATGTATCTTACTCTTAATGTCCTTAATTAATAGGCAATTACTTTCCCTGAAAATTGAAATCAAACTCCATAAAGACCCTTTGAATATGCAGTATTGTTTGAAAGAAAGATTTCGTTTATTTCCGATTTCAATATAGAAAAAAACAAAATAAGCCCGGCATTTATATGAATCATTCTAAAAATGATTCGTAACGGGTCAGGAATCAGCAACCCCCAGTAATACTTTGAAAATCAGGGATACTATGAATTACTTTCAAAGTATCCCTGATTAATTTTCTAAATTGAAAACCCAGCTTTAAACCTCAAGATTACCAGCTCGGATTTTGAGCGAGTTTAGGGTTAATATCCAACTCTAACTGAGGAATCGGAAATAAAGCGTGTTTTGCAGAATATCCCAATGGTCCCAACTCTTGCTGAGCCAATCCCCATCTTCTTAAATCATTAAAACGCTGAAATTCAAACATCAGTTCCACTTGCCTTTCTTTCTTAATAGCATCGAACATTGTTTCCTTTGTACTGGTTTGAGCTATTGTCAATGCAGGCATGTTAACTGATGGTCTGGCTCGTACCTGATTCACAGCACCTCTGGCCTCGGGTAACTTATTCAACTCGTTTGCGGCTTCTGCATACATTAATAATACATCTGCATAACGAATAATAGGGTAATTAATACCACTTGCATTAACATACATAATAGGCCACATACCCTTCTTTACAGCATAGCCTGTTGCTGACCACACCGGATTAAATATGGATAAAGCTGCACTAACATTAGGAGCAAATGTATCACCCGCCTGGAATATTGACATACCACGACGTGGATCTGCCGGGTCAAATGCATCAAATGCTCTTTTAGTTGCCAAAGCTGAACCAGTTGCACCATTAACTGCAGGAAGGAAACTACCATTCCGACCATTTGCACCACTACCACCAATATCAGCAAACTGAACCTCAAAAACGGATTCTTTATTATTCTCGAAACTGCGATGCCACACCTCCTGGAAATTATCCATCAACCCATATTTCCCTGAATTAATAACCAGTAAAAAGTACTTCTCAGCATTGGCATAATCCTTATTGTAAAGGTAAACTTTACCTAACAAAGCCTGAGCCGCACCTTTAGTCACTCTACCTAAATTATTCCCACTGTGAGAAACAGGTAAACCTGCTTCCGCTGCAAGCAGATCAGCAATTATTACTTTATAAACGTCTGCAGCCGGAGTTCTTGCAACCAGTGAGGCATCAGTGTTAGGTAGAGGTTGGGTAATCAAAGGAACCGCGCCAAATAAATTTACCAAATCAAAGTAATTCAATGCTCTCAGGAATTTAGCCTCACCTACATATTGATTCTTTAATGCATCTGCCATATTAATTCCCGGAATATTCGCAATCGCAAGATTTGCTCTATAAATTCCTTCATACAAACCTCTCCAGGTATCATGGATCTGATTCAGTGCAGGAAAGTAGGTGAAATTATTATACTCGAGAGGAACCGTATTGGATAATAATACCTCTCCCGATGGGACATCATAAATGCGCTGAAGATTAATACTCCAATTACTTTGAAGAGAAACATAAATAGCATTTACTCCTAATTGAGCCCTTTCTGCAGAATTATAAAAACCATCCTCCGTTAATGCATCTGGTGGTGACTTTTCTAAAAACTCCTTTTTACAACCTGCAAACAACAGCAGCATTAACATGGTTGATATACCTAATTTTAGATTTTTCATTTTCTTGTATTTTAAATTTCTTAATGACCGATTAATTAGATAATTCTACAATCTAAATATTTTAGAAAGTCAAATTAAATCCGAATGAATAAACACTAGGTATAGGAGTTGAACCAGTATCTACTCCAAAACCAAGCGGACTCATTGAGTCATCATTGTAACCAAGTCCTCCCAAAGTATCTGCATTATAGTTAGGATATTTGGTAATTGTGAATAAGTTCTGCCCGTTAAAGTAAATCCTTGCACTTCTGGCACCAACCCTCTTTATCACACTTTGAGGTAGTGTATAACCAATCTGAAAATTCTGCATTCTCAAGAAATCTGCATCTAATACATAATCTGATTGACCACGGTTGTTTTGGTTAGTATCGCCACGTACGGCACGAGGAAGAGTATTAGAAGTACCAGGTCCTTTCCAGCGATTTAAAACTGTGGTTTTATTATTCCATTCACCCTGCATCGTTTCTAAATAAACACCTTGTGCATCATACAATTGTTTACCACTGGTACCATAAAAGCTCATGTTGATATCAAAGCCTTTCCAACTCGCATCTGCTGAAAATCCATAATCAAAATCTGGCCATGGATCACCAATATTGGTTCTGTCATTGGCATCTACTTTACCGTCACCATTAATATCTCTGAATCTTCTGTCACCTGGCTTAGCTCCTACCTGAGTTGGATGTGCATCAATTTCTGCCTGGGTTTGGAATATACCATCATTAATATGTCCATAGAAGTGAGACATCGGCATTCCTGGCATGGTACGAACAAAAGTTCCGGAATAATAAACGTTCTCAACAAGATTGATAATGCTTGATCCTGCACCAAGAGAAATTACTTTATTACGTACATTAGATAAGTTACCTGATACACCATATTTCAACTCGCCACTACCTCCTCTATAACCTAACAGGAATTCCATACCCTTATTCTGCAATTGAGCAGCATTTTGGAAAGGTCCGGCATCACGGGCAAATCCGGTTACTGTTGAAATTGGTGTACGAACCAAAATTCCATCTGTATCTTTTATCCAGTAATCCGCAGTGAAATAAATTTTATTTTGAAGGAAACTTAAATCTACCCCGATATTGGATTGAGTAGTTTTTTCCCAACGAAGATTGGGATTACCAAGGTTATTAACGACAGCAGCAGGAGCAAGTGCATCTGCACCAAAGAAATAACGGGCATTAGTTGAAACTACTGTTTGATTACTATAGTTACCTATATCCTGATTACCCAATTGCCCCCAACTTGCTCTTACTTTTAAACCGCTGATTACTTTGGAATCCTTCAGGAAATTTTCCTGATCGACATTCCAACCAACAGCAAGTGACGGGAAATTTCCATAACGATTGCTGGCACCGAATCTTGATGAACCATCACGTCGGATAGTGGCAGTAATCAAATACCTGTCGAACAAGGTAATATTAGCTCTTCCCAAAAATGATCTCAAAGCCCACTCATTTTCAGTCCCACCAACCGTAAATACTCCGGTACCTGCACTCAGCACCTGAATGTCATTGCTGGGGAAATCTCTTCTGGTACCATTAATACCATTCCCAAAAAAGTTCTGCTGAGTAAACCCTCCAAGTAAATTAATTCTGTAATTTTCTTTTATTACTTTGTTGTATGTCAGTGTATTTTCGACCAGATACTCATAAGACTCATTCAAACTTGTATTTAGAGACCTGACATTACTTCCTCTATTATTCATTTGAAACTGGGGCACATAATTCTTGAATCTTCTTTGACCCATATTCAAACCCCCATTTAACTTATATTCCAGATCAGGAAGAATTTTAAAAGAGGCATAGGCGCTACCAATGATTTTATTATTGAAGGTATAAGCTCTGTTCATATCACGACGACCAATAATATTATCCCGGTTATTTACTCCTGTTGTTGCTGGCGAAGGGCCCGCATAACCGCTATCATTATTGGGATCATAAACAGGCATTGTAGGGGCTGCACCCATCATATAAGCTAAGTCCAGGTTATTACCAAAATTCAAATTCAGACCTTCATCCTTACTCGCAATTAATGATTGTCCAATAGTTAATTTCCCAATCTTAAACTCTGTTTTTACCCTTGAATAGTACCTTTTATAATTACGGAATGCCAATACACTTTCCTGATCAAAAATACCTCCTGAAATAGAGTATTTCGCCTCAGGAGTGCCCCCTGAAACTGTCAATGAGTGATCCTGAATTGGAGCAGGATTAATTGATACATCCTGCCAGTCAGTATTGGTCTGCAAATTCACAGGATCGTTCATAGCGGGCTGCAAAGGATAGAAATTACCATTCACATGCGCCTCATTGATCACATCTGCCATTTGTTGAGAATTTAGTAAGGGAATAAATCTATTAAAGGATTGGATACCATAATACGAATTAAAGCTTATTGAAGGAGCCCGGTTTGCGCCACTCTTCGTAGTAAGGAGTATTACGCCATTTGCAGATCTGGATCCATAAATTGCTGCAGCCGATCCATCTTTTAAAACAGTTGTAGATTCTATATCATTCGGGTTGATACTGTTAATGTCAGCTCCTTCCATTGGCATACCATCCACCACATATAAAGGGCCTGAACTGCCAAAGGTGTTCAACCCTCTGATTCTTACATTTACACCTTCTCCAGGATCTCCTGATGTACTTGTAAAAGCAACC
>CAZGWG010000030.1:4991-26090 GCA_964529165.1 uncultured Sphingobacterium sp. | reverse complement strand
GGCTATAAGCGGTCAACATGCCGTGCCTGAGCGGTAAATCAGCGGTAAATCAGCGGTAAATCAGCGGACTGGATTACCAAGCTGGATAATTATATATATTTAAGACACGCCTAATAAGCTGAATACCCCAACTTCTCCGCTTTTTTAGCCCTCTGATATCCTTAATGATGTATAGGATATACTCAACTATTAAATTTGTTAAAGAATGTTAAACAATCAACTATATATATTGTAAAGGGATATTTTCGCGTCTATTATAATGTATACATTAATGAGCATCAATTAATAATTGAAATTTTACTGATTTACCTTATCTTTGCAGAATGTTTAAAAATAAGCTTAACATATCCCTAAGCATATTACTGGTTATAATTATTGCTTTTGCAGGTTGCAAAAGCAAATTTGAAAAATTACGCGCAAGCAATGATACCGCAAAAAAGTATCGTGAAGCTGTGCGTCTTTATGAAAAAAAGGACTATAATAAGGCTCTGGCACTGTTTGATGATCTTGTTACCAAATATAGGGGCACTGCAGAAGCTGAGGACCTTTCTTATTATTTTGCTTACACGCATTATAAATTAAGAGACTATACCACAGCCAGATATCATTTTAAAACATTTGCTGACACCTATGCGGCCAGCGCTAAGGCGGAAGAATGCAGGTTCATGGCGGCTTATTGTTTTTATCTGGAATCTCCAACTTACTCACTGGATCAGGAAAACACAATAAAAGCTATCGAATCTTTACAACTGTTTATAAACTTACACCCAAAGAGTGAACGCGTTGCCGAAGCAAGTAAATTGATTGGTAATCTGCGGAATAAACTTGAAACCAAATCGTACGCTAATGCTAAATTGTTTCTGGATATCGGCGATTATAAATCGGCAGTAATTGCGTTCAGAAATTCCGCACGCGAGTTTCCTGACACAAAATATGCTGAAGAAATGGAATTCCTGACAATTAAAGCCCAGGCATTGTATGCAAAAGCCAGTTTTGAAATTAAACAGGAAGAGCGTTATGATGAAGCCATTCAATTGTATAATGAATTTGTACAGAACTACCCTTCAAGTAAATACCTGAAAGAGGCAGAAGAGATTAAGAAAAGCAGCGAGAAAGCTATTATTGATGTAAGAAAACTGATCGCTCTGCAAACTGCAGAAATGAAAGCTCAGGAAGAAAAAGTCAAAGCTGCAGAAGAAAGTAAAAAAGAAGACACTAAAAACAAGTAAAATGAGTACTACTAAACCCGTTATTCCAAACAGTACAGTAACACGTGATGTTCGTGAACTGGATAAAACAACCGACAATATCTATGAGTCGATTGTAATTATCAGTAAACGTGCTAACCAGATTGCGAATAACCTGAAAGAGGAACTTCATGGTAAACTGGCAGAATTTGCATCCTCTAATGATAATTTAGAAGAGGTATTTGAGAACCGTGAACAAATTGAAATATCTAAACACTATGAGCGCATGCCTAAACCTTCGCTTATTGCTGTTGATGAATTTTTACACAATAAGGTTTATTACCGCAATCCTTCTAAAGAGCAAAACTAATAAAGCAAGGGAGCATAGCACATTAACTGTACTATGCTCCCCATGCATGCTTTCAGATGGGTAGATCTATGCCCTATGCTTACTAATAAAAACATTATTCTAGGTGTTTGTGGCAGTATTGCCAGTTATAAATCGGCATCCTTAACGCGCTTACTGGTTAAGGCCGGTGCAAACGTTAGGGTTGTTATGACTAAGGATGCCTGCAATTTCATTACCCCTTTAACACTCTCCACTCTCTCAAAAAATCCTGTTCTTAGCAATTATTCTGATCCTGCAACCGGAAACTGGAATAATCATGTCGAACTCGGATTATGGGCAGATCTGATGATTATAGCTCCTGCGAGTGCTAATACCCTGGCTAAATTCGCAAATGGCCTGTGCGACAATCTACTTTCAGCAGTATATCTTTCAGCAAAATGTCCGGTATACTTTGCCCCAGCTATGGATCTGGATATGTGGAAGCATCCGGCGACTCAAAAAAACATTGCATCCCTGATCAGTTTCGGAAATAGAATGATCCAGCCTGGTTATGGTGAATTAGCCAGCGGATTAACTGGGGAAGGACGAATGGCAGAACCAGAAGCTATATTCGAAATACTGAGTTAAGAACTGAAAAAAAAACTCCCCCTAAAGGGTAAAAAGGCACTAGTAACTGCCGGACCTACCTATGAAGCAATAGACCCCGTAAGATTCATAGGCAACTATTCCTCAGGGAAAATGGGATTTGCAATTGCTGAAGAACTAGCTTTTCTCGGTGCATCCGTCACTTTAATTGCAGGTCCCACATCTCTCAGTCTGCACAATAGAGAAATTAAAAGGATCGATGTGAACTCAGCAGCAGAAATGCTGGAGGCTGCAATAAACCATTTTAAAGGTACACACATCTCCATATTAAGTGCAGCGGTAGCAGATTACCGGCCAAAGGACATTGCGCGAAACAAAATCAAAAAGGACGATTCAGAATTTGCAATCGACCTTGTTAAAACCCAGGACATCCTGGCAACTTTGGGAAAAGAAAAAACAAAGGGACAAATACTTGTCGGATTCGCCCTTGAAACCAATAATGAAGAAGAGAATGCTATTAAGAAGCTTGAAAAGAAAAATCTCGATTTCATTGTTCTGAATTCCTTGAGAGATGAAGGGGCCGGATTTAAGAATGACAACAATAAAATAACAATTATTGACAGAAAACTCAATAAAGAGGTATTTGAATTAAAATCAAAGAAAGAAGTAGCAGTCGATATCTGTAAAAAAGTACTAGATTTAATAAGATGAATCTGACACTATTAAAATAATCATTAAAGATTCATCTGGCGAAAGAAAACATTTAAGATAACGATGAAATACCTGGTCCTTTTTTGTATTCTGATCATTTCTCAATCGGTTCATTCACAGGATCTGAACGCCCGCATACAGATTTTGGCACCTCAACTAGCCAATTCAAATAAACGCTTGCTGGATATTCTGGAAACAAGTATCAAGGATTTTTTAAATAACAAACGCTGGTCGACAGATGCACTGCAACCTCAAGAAAGAATTGATTGCAATTTTGTAATTACCATCACTGAATGGGATGGTTCAAGTAATTTCAAAGCCGAAGCTCAGATCCAGTCAAACAGACCCGTATTCAATAGCTCATACAGCAGTACGCTCTTAAATATCAGTGATAGAGAATTTAGCTTTACTTATTCTGAAAGTCAACCCCTGGATTTTTCAGAACAAAATTACCTAAATAACCTCAGCTCCTTACTTGCGTTTTATGCCTACATCATTACAGGGATGGATTATGACACCTTTTCTAAATTTGGAGGGACCCCTTATTTTCAGAAGGCGCAAACAGTATTGAACAATGCTCAAGCATCTCCAAATGGAGGATGGAAAGCATTTGAAAACCTGAGAAACCGGTTCTGGCTTATAGAAAACTTAACAAATAAGTCATTCAACCCTCTTCGTGAGAGCCTATATATATATCACAGAGAAGGCTTAGATGTCATGGCAGAAAATCAGGCAAAAGGAAGAAAAGCAATTCTTTCTGTGATCCCACAACTTCAAAAAATCGACAAGCAAAAACAAGGGTCGATCTTAAATCAAATCTTTTTTACAGCTAAGGTTGATGAAATAATCAATATACTTGGCAAAGCTGATCTTCAGGACAAACTAAAAGCATTTACTGCATTGTCTCAGATTGATCCTGCAAACAGTCTAAAGTATGAGGCTCTTAAAAAACCTTAGCCGGTGATTTCATGATTGCCGTTACAATTAAACTGAATTATTTAAATTAGCTCAAATTTTTACGAATACATGCTCAAGCGACTGGCAATTAGTAATTACGCCTTAATTGATAATCTTGATATTTCATTTTCAAATGAACTGAATATCATAACCGGTGAAACGGGAGCAGGTAAATCAATTATCCTTGGAGCATTGTCCTTAATTTTAGGACAACGTGCTGAAGGTAAGTACTTCTTTAACCAGCAAAAAAAATGTGTGATCGAAGGAACATTTGAAGTAAATGAATTTCAGCTCGACGACTTTTTTACAGAAAATGATCTTGATTACGATCGGGAAACTGTATTAAGAAGAGAAATCTCATCCGATGGTAAAACAAGAGCATTCATCAATGACACTCCGGTCAATCTAGCTATCCTGAAGAAACTTGGAGAAAAACTGATCGATGTTCATTCCCAACATGCTACACTAGAAATCAATAATGAAGACTTTCAATTACTTATCATTGATACGGTGGCAGGCAATGAGGTTCTACTCAAGAATTACAGAAATACCTATAAATCTTTCAGGAAAATTCAAGCTCAACTAAAGGAGCTTATCAGTCTGAGTGAACAACATAAAGCAGAACTGGATTATCTACAGTTTCAATTTGACGAACTAGAAACAGCAGGGCTGGCAGCAGGTGAACAGGAAGAACTTGAGCAGGAGCAGACTGAATTAACTCATGCCGAAGAGATTAAGAGAAGTTTACTTATTTCTATTGGTTTTTTGAGTGAAAATGAACCTTCTGCTGCTGTCATGATCAAAGAAGCATTGACCAGTCTGGTGAGTGCTGAAAGGTATAAATCAGAAATTGGCAAAATCACAGAAAGGCTCAATAGCGCCCTTATCGAAATAAAAGATCTCATTTCTGAATTAGAAGATATTGAACAAAGAAGTTTGATCAATGAATCGAGGCTTGAAGCAATAAATGAACGACTGGATTTGCTTTATTCTCTTCAAAAGAAACATCGCGTAAATTCAGATACCGAACTAATTGAAATCCGGGATCAATTCTCAGTAAAGATTAACAATATTTTATTTGCTGATGAAGACATAGAGAAATTAAAAGCAGAAAGTGACCAGCTTCACATGGAATTGCTTGATCTAGCGGATCAGATAAGTACACACCGGACGGATTGCATTCCAAATGTAGAAAAACAGGTAATGCAAACATTATCTGAAATTGGTATGCCTAATGCGGTTCTACAGATCTTTAATGATATTCTGCCAGATGGGAAATTCGATATGAATGGAAATAATCAGATCAGGTTTCTGTTCAGCGCAAATAAGGGACAAAGCCCTCTCCCAATGAGCAAAGTAGCCTCTGGCGGAGAACTTTCACGATTGATGCTGGCTATTAAATCTTTAGTTGCCGTACATACTGCACTTCCGACAATTATCTTTGATGAAATTGATACCGGTATTTCAGGTGAAGTAGCTTTGAGAGTTGGGAATATTATGGCGAAATTATCCAAAAACATGCAGGTTATTGCTATTACTCACCTGCCCCAAATTGCCAGTAAGGGAAATACTCATTTCTGTGTTTATAAAGATGAACAAAACGACATAACACACACCAATATCAGGGAACTGGATATAGAAGAACGGGTGCTGGAACTTGCAAAAATGCTCAGCGGCAATAATCCCGGAGAATCTGCGATTCAAAATGCCAGAGAATTGCTCATAAATTTTTAAAGAGTTTAAGAATTAGAGATTAATAATAACTTTACCTTTTTATTTACGTCAAAAATCAAAATCAATCATATGTACAACTTACTGAAAGGTAAAAGAGGAATCATTTCAGGTGCTTTGGATCAAAATTCAATTGCCTGGAAAGTTGCAGAGAAAGCTCATGAAGAAGGTGCTGTATTTGTTCTTACCAATGCTCCGATAGCCATGCGCATGGGTGAAATTAACTCATTGGCTGAAGCCACAGGATCGCAAATTGTTCCTGCTGATGCAACAAGCGTTGAAGACCTGACCAATCTGTTTACTCAATCTCAGGAAATTCTTGGAGGAAAGATAGATTTCGTGCTTCACTCGATTGGCATGAGCGTTAACATACGCAAGAAAATTCCTTATCCAGAACTTAACTATGACTATTTTCAAAAAGGAATAGATGTTTCTGCCCTGTCTTTACATAAAATGTTAAGCGTAGCCAAGAAACTGGATGCAATAAACGAATGGGGTAGTGTAGTTGCACTAACTTATATGGCTGCTCAGCGTACCTATCCGTTCTACACCGACATGGCAGATATCAAGGCTATGCTTGAATCTATTGCAAGAAGCTTTGGTTATCACTACGGTCTGGACAAAAAGGTTCGGATCAATACAGTCTCCCAATCTCCAACAAAAACTACTGCAGGTACAGGAATCAAAGGTTTTGGCAGTTTCTACGATTATGCCGATGCAATTGCCCCACTTGGAAATGCAGATGCTGAGTCATGTGCAGATTACTGCATCACACTATTTTCTGATCTCACTCGTATGGTGACCATGCAAAATTTATTTCACGATGGAGGTTATTCTTCAACCGGAGTAAGTGATGATGTAATGTACCGTCTAGGTGTTGAGAACAGTGAAAGTTAATATTTAAATGATGGAATAAGAATTTTCTTCGTTTCCTATTCCCATTGATTGTAGTATAAATTGAGAGCTCTATTATTTGAGATCGAAAAATTAATTTCTATTCGTAATTAAAGAATATTCTGGGCAGTACCAGCTTGGGCGGGTCGGGCTTTACACTACAATCTTTTTCTGCTACGCATAAAAGGATTTTCGCACCGATCCCTTACGCTCTATACGCCGCACACCTTTACAAAAAATACCCTTTCTGGAATTTCAGAAAGGGTACTTTTGTGTTCTGAAATATGATTTTCTCTCCATTATCAACTGTCAACTACCAATTGATTACAGTGATTCTATTAGGACAACCTTCACTTTTACTGATCCAGGCGGGGTTACTGTTCCAAGTCCATCGGAACTCTGAATTTCCAAAACAATTTGCCCTGAACGGCTTACATAACTATAAGATACACCATTGTAAACCTGAGGAATCTGTTCGTAAGTACCATTATCAAAGGATACATACACAAGAACAGCACCATGATCGTTAAAATAATTATCGATCTCGGGCATATTAATTGAAGCGGTATAACTACGGCCTCCATCAAGCTTAATCCAGTTACCCGGACTAAGGGTTGCAAAAATGGTGCGGTTAGGTACAATATATTCCTTTTTGCATCCTGCACCTAATAACATAATACTCATGGCAAAAAGAAAGACTGACTTTTTCATAATATAAAACAGGAAAGGCCTGTATAATGATGACGAAAAAAAAGGGCTGACAGTTGCAAGTGTCAGCCCTTTTTTAATGAATGAAAGATATCTTATTCTTCTTTCTTTTCTTCTTTCTTTCTTTTCACCGTTTTGGCTTTAGTAACAATCCGGATTTCCTCTTTTTCCTTATCATAATCAACTTCCATCGTATCTCCTTCTGCCAGTTCTCCTTTCAGGATCTCTTCAGCGATTGGATCTTCAAGATGCTTCTGAATTGCACGTTTCAACGGGCGTGCGCCAAAATTTGAATCATAGCCCTTTTCGGCAATAAAATCTTTGGCGGCATCAGTAAGCTTAATTTCATAACCCAATCCATGAATCCTGTCGAAAAGAGCCTTCAACTCAATATCAATGATCTTAAAGATATCATCCTTAGTAAGTGAATTAAACACAACCACATCATCAACACGATTCAGGAACTCAGGAGCAAAAGCACGTTTCAGAGCATTCTCAATAACTCCTCTTGAATAGGTATCAGCCTGAGAAGATTTAGCCACAGTACTGAAACCAACACCCTGACCAAAATCCTTTAATTGCCTGGCTCCAATATTCGAAGTCATAATGATAATTGTGTTCCTGAAATCAACTTTACGACCTAAACTATCCGTCAACTGCCCTTCATCAAGCACCTGCAAGAGTATATTAAACACATCAGGGTGAGCCTTTTCAATCTCATCCAGAAGTACTACTGCATAAGGTTTTCTTCTGACCTTTTCTGTCAGTTGTCCACCTTCTTCATAACCAACATATCCCGGAGGCGCTCCAACCAAACGTGAAACAGCAAATTTCTCCATGTACTCACTCATGTCAACCTGAATCAAAGCATCCTCAGTATCAAACATAAAACGGGCAAGCTCTTTAGCTAACTCAGTCTTACCAACACCTGTTGGGCCAAGAAATATGAATGAACCAATTGGCTTTTTAGGATCTTTCAATCCGGCACGCGTACGCTGAATGGCTTTTGTTAATTTCTTAACTGCGTCTTCCTGCCCAATCACTCTGGTATTGATTGCATCAAACATCCCCAGCAATTTGATACTGTCTGTCTGACCAACCCGCTGTACCGGTATACCAGTCATCATTGATACTACTTCGGCAACATTGTCCTCAGTTACAGTATAACGCTTAGTCTTAGTTTCAGCTTCCCACTCACTTTTAGCTTTTTCAAGCTCCTCAAGCAGATTTTTTTCTGTATCACGAAGTTTAGCAGCCTCCTCATATTTCTGGCTGCGAACAACCTTATTCTTCTCGATTTTTATCTCTTCTATCTTCTGTTCCACATCGATAATGTTTTGTGGCACATGGATATTAGTAAGGTGAACCCGCGACCCTGATTCATCAAGCGCATCAATAGCCTTGTCAGGAAGGAACCTGTCAGTAATATAACGTGTTGTTAGACTCACACAAGCATTGATCGCCTCATCAGTGTATGTTACACCATGATGCTCTTCATATTTTTCTTTAATACGATTCAGAATTTCAATAGTTTCTACAGGAGTAGCCGGCTCAACCATTACCTTTTGGAAACGACGGTCAAGAGCACCATCTTTTTCAATAAACTGACGATACTCATCAAGAGTTGTAGCACCTATGCACTGAATTTCACCTCTCGCTAATGCTGGCTTAAACATATTGGAGGCATCCAGCGATCCTGATGCGCCACCTGCCCCAACTATAGTATGAATCTCATCAATAAAAAGTATGACATCAGGAGATTTCTCCAGTTCATTCATTACCGCTTTCATTCTTTCTTCGAACTGCCCCCGGTATTTAGTTCCTGCCACTAATGAGGCAAGGTCCAGAGTTACTACCCTTTTATTAAATAATACACGGGATACTTTACGTTGCACAATTCGTAAGGCAAGCCCCTCGGCAATAGCCGATTTTCCGACACCCGGTTCACCAATAAGAATTGGATTATTCTTTTTACGGCGGGATAGAATCTGTGATACCCTTTCAATCTCCTTTTCACGACCCACAATAGGATCCAACTTCCCATCCTCTGCAGCACGAGTCAGATCTCGTCCGAAATTGTCAAGAACAGGAGTTTTTGATTTGATATCAGAAACCTTCTTTGGCTGGCTAAAACTCTCCTCTTCTCTGAAATCATCATCACCTGCAGGTGAACCCGGTGCTTCATCACGGAAGCCCTCTTTGTTATTTTCTACTTCAGCTTTAAAAATATCGTAGTTCACATTATATTGCTGAAGGATTTGAGAAGCAATATTATCCTCATCCCTCAAAATCGATAAAAGCAAATGCTCTGTACCAATGATGTCGCTTTTAAATATTTTAGCCTCCAGATAAGTAATCTTCAGCACCTTCTCTGCTTGCTTAGTTAAGGGGATATTACCCAGATTAACAGTTGTACTGGATGTTCCCTTTACAGAATCCTCAACAGATTTCCGTAAACGGCCAGTATCAACGCCCAAACCCTTTAAAATTTTAATTGCCATTCCATCACCTTCTCTGATAAGACCAAGCAATAAATGCTCTGTGCCAATGTAATCATGGCCAAGTCGCAGAGCTTCTTCCCTGCTATATGATATTACGTCTTTGACGCGTGGAGAAAATTTCGCTTCCATTAGATATACCTTTCTGTATGATTTAATGCCCTAAGCTATTAATAATATGGATTAATAGCCCTCAGGCTTTTGTAACAAGTTATCAACAATTACGCCATTTAAGTTAAAAAGGTTTTACGATATGAAGACATAATAAAGTTGACATGTCTCTGACTAAAATCCGATATTTGAACTTCAATCAATATACGAATGTCAGACGAAAAAATAATATTTTCTATGGCCGGGGTAAATAAGATTTACCCTCCTCAGAAACAAGTCCTTAAAAATATCTATCTGTCTTTTTTTTACGGAGCTAAGATCGGAGTAATTGGATTAAATGGTTCAGGAAAGTCTTCTGTACTAAAAATTATTGCCGGCTTAGACAAGTCATACCAGGGTGAAGTGGTATTCGCTCCAGGTTACACAGTGGGTTATTTAGCCCAGGAACCCATTCTTGACCCTCAAAAGACGGTTCGCGAGGTCGTAGAAGAAGGAGTCGCCTCAACCACAGCCATTCTCAAAGAATATGAAGAGATCAACGAAAAATTCGGCCTGCCAGAAGTTTATGAAAATGCTGACGAGATGGATAAATTACTTGCCAGGCAAGGTGAACTACAGGACCAGATTGATGCCAGCGGTGCTTGGGAACTGGAAAGTAAACTGGAAAGGGCTATGGATGCATTACGTTGTCCGGAACCTGATTCAAAAATTGCCATATTGTCAGGTGGTGAGCGCAGGCGTGTAGCATTATGTCGCTTACTGCTTCAGGAACCAGATGTACTTCTACTGGATGAGCCAACCAATCACCTGGATGCTGAGAGTATTGACTGGCTTGAGCAACATTTAAAACAATATAAAGGAACGGTAATCGCTGTTACACACGACAGGTATTTCCTGGATAATGTTGCAGGATGGATTCTGGAGCTTGACCGCGGTGAAGGTATTCCATGGAAAGGAAATTACTCATCCTGGCTGGAGCAGAAGTCCAAACGGCTTGAAGCAGAAGAAAAAACAGAGAGCAAACGTCAGAAAACTCTTGAAAGAGAATTGGAATGGGTACGCATGGCTCCAAAAGCCCGACATGCCAAGTCAAAGGCACGTTTATCAAACTACGAGAAACTGGCTTCCGAAGACACAAAAGAGCGTGAAGATAAGCTGGAGCTCTTTATTCCTCCTGGACCAAGACTGGGTAACCTTGTGATTGAGGCTCAGAATGTAAGTAAAGCTTATGGAGATAAAATACTTTTCGATAACCTGAGTTTCTCCTTACCTCCAGCCGGGATTGTTGGAATCATCGGGCCAAACGGAGCTGGAAAAACTACCTTATTCCGCTTAATTACCGGACAGGAAGAACCTGATTCTGGCTCATTCAGGGTAGGACCTACCGTTGCATTAGGTTATGTCGACCAGAATCATGATGACCTCAATCCCGAAAAATCTGTCTGGGAAAATATCACTGATGGGAATGAAACCATTATGCTGGGAAACAGACCTGTAAACTCCAGAGCCTATGTATCCAAATTCAACTTTAATGGAGCTGATCAGCAGAAAAAGGTTGGAGTGCTATCCGGTGGTGAGAGAAACCGGGTTCATCTTGCCATTACGCTAAAGAAAAGTTCCAATGTGCTCTTACTTGATGAGCCGACTAATGATATTGATGTGAATACGCTCAGGGCATTAGAAGAAGGATTAGAGAATTTTGGAGGTTGTGCCGTAATCATTTCTCACGATCGCTGGTTCCTTGATAGGGTGTGTACGCACATTCTCGCATTTGAGGGCAATTCCCAGGTCTATTACTTCGAAGGGAATTACTCTGAGTACGAAGAAAATAGAAAAAAACGAACTGGTGATATTCAACCGCACCGCATACGATACAAGAAACTGACAGATTAAATACACTGAAGCACCAGGGTCTGGCTGAAAATTTCAGCCAGACCCTGGTGCTTTATTCTCCCGGAAGCTCTTCTTAGATAAGCTGTACTAAGCCTTATTACCTCTCACTTCATTCCGACATTTACTCTATTGCAAGTGTTCCAGCTCCACTTTACAATGCAATATGATTTACTTCAGCCAAATTTTAATAAGATTTCATCTTTTAATTCACAAAAACTCCTGAATACCTAAAAGCAAAAAGTTGGTTTCAGGATACATTTATAGCATTTGACATGTCAGCAATAAGAACTGTCAGTGCTCAAAGCCTACCTTAAACTGTGATTGTAGGTTTAAACAAGCCAAGAGAAGCTAATGTCCATAAAAATCAGGCACAGAAAAATTAATCCAATACATGCATCTTGTTAATATGTTAACAAATAAATAACATCCTTATATCAATAGATTGAAAGATAATCAGTTATCTTTAATTGTATTGTAATTTCCTGTTTTACACCGGCTTAAATCAAAGTTCACTCAATGAATCAAAATTTATGACTTGGAAAAAATTTAATGGAGAGCCCATCGAAAGCCCGATCCTTGAAGAAGTTGAGCATGCTATCGAACGCGAATCTGCACTTGGCAATAAATTAAAAGTTTGTATTGGAACAGACTCTCAGGTAAAAGGATCTATCATCGACTTCGCGACCGTCATTGTATTCTTAAGAGAAAAGAAGGGAGGCTTCATGTACATTCATCAGGAAAGATCCGCTGTAAGAATGGGAATTAAAGAACGTATGCTTTCAGAAGTCCAAAAATCAATTGAATGTGCCTATTCTCTTTGCGATCTGCTTGATCTTTATGATGTAGATTTAGAAGTTCATGCAGACATTAATACAAACCCTAATTTCAAATCAAATATGGCCTTGCATGAAGCTATGGGTTATATATTAAGTATGGGCTTTGTATTTAAGGCAAAACCAGAGGCATTTGCCAGTTCTGCTTGTGCCAATAAGCTTGTTCAGTAAATAAATAAGCCATTCCCTGTCGGAAATGGCCTATTTAATTTATTAACCTTTATTTATGATTACGCTTAATCAGGAAGATTTCCGTTTAGAGTATTCGTTAACCATCTGCATGATATTTTCGGTATCATCTTCAAGTTCATCTTCGATTTCTTTCTCATACACACGACCACCATTATCGAAGATCAAAGTTCCCTGCGTATATTTTTCATTATGTTGAGTGGCATCAAGTCCTTCTTCTTCATCCTCAGAACTTACACGAATAGGCTGAATAAGATTAATAAACTTAAAGATAAGATAAGAACCAACAAAGCTAAATATAACTACAACTGCCAGAGCCTTTAATTGAATAAAAAAGAACTCAGGATTTCCATATAAAAGACCATCAACTCCATCAGGATTCACGGTTTTAGTCGCAAATACTCCCGTCAGCAACATTCCCACTATTCCACCAACTCCGTGACAAGGAAAGACATCAAGCGTATCGTCTAGTTTAGTTTTAGATTTCCAATAAACAGCCAGATTTGAAACTATTGCCGTGAATGCCCCGATGAATATACTCTGAGGAATAGCAACAAAACCAGCACCTGGCGTGATTGCAACTAATCCAACAATTGCTCCTATACAAAAACCAAGTACAGATGGCTTTTTGCCTCTTACCACATCAAAAAACATCCATGATAATCCCGCTGATCCAGCCGCAATACATGTTGTTGCCAAAGCTGAAACAGCCAAAGCATTTGCACCAAATGCGGAACCTCCGTTAAAACCAAACCATCCGAACCATAGTAACCCTGTACCGATTAATACATAAGGAATGTTGGCAGGTGGAATCTCACGACGTTCAACATGCACCCTTCTGCGTTTCAGAACAAGTGCTCCGGCCAGTGCAGCCATACCTGCTGAAATATGAACTACTGTCCCTCCTGCAAAATCAAAAGATCCCATTTGTAATAGAAATCCATCCGGATGCCAGGTCCAATGTGCAAGTGGTGAATATATAAGGAGACTAAACAAACAGATAAACAGGATGTAGGATGTGAAACGAATCCTTTCCGCTACTGCACCTACTATTAGTCCGGGTGTAATAATCGCAAACATTAATTGAAAAAGTGCAAACAAGCTTAGCGGTATAGTAGGTGCCAAACTCCATGGTGCACCTGAACTTACTCCCTTGAAAAAGAAGAAGGTTAAAGGGTTACCGATCAAACCACCAAAAGACTCCCCGAATGCAAGACTAAATCCAACTGTAACCCATAATACACTTACAATTCCGGCTGCAACAACACTTTTTATCATTGTAGAGATAACATTTTTACGGTGAACCATTCCTCCGTAAAAAAGAGCTAAGCCTGGAGTCATTAAAAAGACTAATGCCGTAGCAACCAGCATCCATGCAATATCAGCCGAATTATACTGGGAACTCCCGTCAAAGCCAGGTACCGACTTTACAAAAATTGATGCTACAGCAACAATACACAAGATTAAAAAAGGAGTAAATTGTTTAAAAATGATTTTCATGACAAAATTTCTTACCTAACAATGAAATTATTGTATTAATTACCACAAACATAGAGCTTTTTTGAAAAAAATCACAATATTTTATGATATATTCATGTAATTATCATAATTATTGTGATTTTAATAAAACAAAAGCGAATATTTTAACCTAAAAGACCAATATTTTATTCAAAAATTGAAACTTTAATAAAAATAAACAGCAAAAAATATTTTTATTGAACAAATTGAAATATTTTGGCAAAGAAAAAGAATGTATTGATGACAAAAACCTACCAACTCATGGCTTTAGAGATATTCTGATCAGAATAATCATGAAATGGCAAAAAATCTGTAGGGAAGATAAAAAGATAGATAAAGATCAGAATATTTAAACAGTAAAATGAGAAGCCAAACGATAATTACTCCCTTGAATAATTCCTTTTTCTTCTAGTCTTTTATCAATATAGCTCTGAATCTGAGATTTCTTCATTCCCCAATTGGGAGCGATAAGTAAATCAAAATCAGCTAAACCAAATAGCCTTTGCAGCACAATATCAGGACGGAGCATTGATATAAACTCAGCTATAAAGTCAGTGTATTCATCAATTGTAAATAATTTAAAAGGATCACGTGCGTATTTGGAACCCATGATAGAACCCTTAACTATATGAAGATGATGCAACTTGACGAACTTAATCTGAGGAAATCTGTTAATCTCATCAACATAACGCAACATCATATCATGTGTTTCCCAAGGGAAACCAAAAATTGTATGAACGCAGATATCAACTTTTGTATTTTCAGCTAATTGAATTGCATTTAGAAATTCCTGATGGGTACAACCTCTGTTTATCTTCAGAAGCGTTTCATCATAAATAGACTCCATCCCCATCTCCAAATCCACATCAAATCTGTCTGCATAACTTTCCAGCAATGCCAGTTTCTCAAAATCAATACAATCAGGTCGGGTTCCTACTGATAATCCAACAATACTTTCTGTATTGATGCTTAGAGCCTCGTCATAAAGCATTTTGAGATAATGCGTCGGGGCATAGGTATTTGTATTGGGTTGAAAATAGATGATGAACTTTTCGGCCCTGTAATTTTTATAGGCCCTTTCCATACCCTGCTCTATCTGTTCGCGTATAGTTGGAAGTTTCCGGGAAAGCTCAGGAGTGAAAGAGTCCACATTACAATAAGTGCATCCTCCGTAACCCTTACTCCCATCACGGTTAGGACAGGTAAATCCTGCATCAGCAATAATCTTATATACGCGCTGCCCATCGTACTTATTTTTAAGATAAGCGCCGTAATGATTATAATTCTTAAATCCGTAATCTAAAGGTGTTCCCAAAACTTTATTTTTGCAAAGATACAAAATTCAATCTTACCCTTAAATTCAGGCTATGCTCCGTATATATTATAAAAAAGATAAACGACTGGCGAAAGAAAGTGACATCAACTTACTGCGCACAATCCCGCTTAGCGACATGGTATGGGTAGATTTGCAAAATTCTACTGTCGAGGAGAAGGTGACTATCGAAACCTATTTTGATATTAAATACTCCTCTGTAGAAGAATCATCTGAGATTGAAAGTTCTTCCCGATTTAATGAACTTGACGACGAACTAATTATCAATTCCAATTTTCTATCGCCAAAACAACAGGACTTTGATTATTGTCCTGTATCTATCATCCTCGAAAAAGGAATTCTTTTCACCTACCGGGATGATGACCTGAAAACATTCGGAGAATCCGTTAAAAAAATCAAATCCAATCCTGGTTCGTTTACGAATGGCTATCATATCCTGCTGACAATCCTTGAAACAGGAATTGAACAGGATGCGGATATCATTGAGGGTCTCGCAAAAGATATTGCCGATCTGAATAAAAAATTAACGCTGAATAGAAAGCGATCAGACGAAGAGATCCTCTTAAAGATTGCTTCCTTTCAAAACTACAATATATTAATGCGGGAAAATATTGTAGACAAACAACGATTAGTATCCTCGTTAATGAAAAGCAGTCTTTTCCCGGAAGAATATATGAACGTTCTGAGAATCATGATCAAAGACATTGGTTCGTTGATTGAGCATAACAAATTTGCTTTTGAACGTCTTGAGTATCTCCAGGATACATTTATGGGTCTTGTTAACATTGAGCAGAACCGGATTATTAAAATTTTTACGGTAGCCACTGTTGCATTTATGCCGCCCACGTTAATAGCCAGTGTCTATGGGATGAATTTCAAATTCATGCCTGAGCTTGGATGGGATTATGGCTACCTTTTTGCAATTGCTCTTATGATTTTATCATCAGTAATTACCCTGATCTTTTTCAAAAAGAAAAACTGGTTGTAATCCAGATCATTTTTTACCGGGATACTTATTAGTATATTGTATAAAGGAGGCATTTTAAAAGCAATCCATAATCAATTAAGTAGGAGGATATTATGAAAACACCGGTAAAAAACAAATCAAATGAGAACCAACAAGGCAGTTCAAAAGGGAATCAATCAATCAACGCAAAAAAAGAAGCTCTGAAATCAAGGGGTATTTCAAACAGCGGAGGCCACATGTCTTATCAAACAGATAATAAACAAGCAACCGTGAATAAAGGGAATGAAAATTCTATGGTTCAGGGCAAAACTAAAGCACCGAAAATGCCCAGTAAACATAGCCCTAAAAAGGGTTAAACTAATTCATCCGGAATGAAAAAGAAAAGCTTCTATTTCCATTTGCTCCAAAGGCTATGAAAGTATAAGGGAATACCTTAGTATTTAAACATCCCCATTCCAATGACCCTAGAAGGGTTAAATGTTAATAGTACTTGGTCAGCATGGAAATCCCGATACCGAAGGGGTTGCATGTGTTCAATTCTACATGCGCCCCCTTTGTAAAACTAGATTTTTGGTGTTTCTATAAACATGCAACCACCTTAGGAGCTGGGTTGATACCTGATTATACAAAATAAAATTTGTAGCAATCAGGATTTCATAAATCCAAAATCCCTCTAAATCTTTCGGCAATCCAATTATTCTTACCTTTATACCCAATAAGTAAATAATATGACTGAAGTTTACAAACCCAACCATAAGATACGTTTTGTCACAGCAGCAGCCCTGTTCGATGGCCATGATGCAACTATAAATATTATGCGCCGGATCCTTCAGTCATCAGGAGCGGAGGTAATCCATCTGGGCCACAACCGATCAGTACAGGAGGTTGTAAACTGTGCGATTCAGGAAGATGTTCAGGGTATAGCGATGACTTCCTATCAGGGTGGACATATTGAGTACTTAAAATATATGTATGATCTGCTGCAGGAATCTGGTGCAGGCCATATCAAAATATTTGCTGGCGGTGGTGGGGTAATCCTGCCGACTGAAATTAATGAACTTAAAGGATACGGCATCACTCAGATCTATTCACCTGATGATGGCCGAAAAATGGGACTTCAGGGAATGATCAATGACATGCTCAAGGCATGTGATTTCCAAACCCATACCAGCCTGACAAATGAACTGCAGGGCATTCAGCAAAAGAATGTGAATGCAATTGCTTCTGCAATTACACTGGCAGAAAACCATCCGGAGCAGACTGAGAACTTCCTGAAAGAACTGGGAAAATTAAATGCAGATAAAAAAGTTCCGGTTATTGGAATAACAGGGACCGGAGGAGCAGGAAAATCGTCGCTGATTGATGAGCTTGTACGTCGTTTTCTGATCGAAACTGATAAAAGTATAGCCATTATTTCAGTCGATCCATCAAAACGCAAAACCGGCGGTGCTTTATTAGGCGACCGTATACGGATGAACTCCATTAATAATTCAAGAGTTTACATGCGTTCCCTGGCAACAAGGCAGGCCAATTTAGCACTTTCAAAATATGTACAGGAATCGATTGATATCTGCAAAGCAGCCGGATACGAACTAATCATTGTTGAAACTTCGGGCATCGGACAATCGGATACTGAAATCACAGAACATTGTGATGTATCCTTATATGTGATGACTCCCGAGTTTGGAGCAGCAACACAACTTGAAAAAATCGACATGCTCGATTTTGCGGATATTGTTGCGATCAATAAATTTGATAAAAGAGGGGCGCTTGATGCAATCAGAGATGTGCGAAAACAGTTCAAACGTAATCATCAACTATTCGATTCTCCAGATGAAGAACTCCCGATAATCGGCACTATGGCCTCCCAGTTCAATGATCCGGGAATGAATAAACTCTTCGGAGAATTGATGAAGACCATTTTAAGGAAAACTGGATATGACTTTCAGGCTAAAATGGAGCTAATCGGAAAACATAGTGAAAAAAGCTATATCATTCCGCCCGAACGAACACGCTACCTCGCTGAAATCGTAGAAAGTAGTTCAGCCTATACCCACTGGGTAAATGCACAATCTAAAATTGCTCAGCAACTGTTCCAGACGAAAGGAGCAATCAATCTGGCTTCAGAATATAAATCACCGGAAGATAACGCTGTCAAAACCTTAACTGAGATTTACAACAAACTTGAAGAAAGCCTGGATTCTGAATGCAGAAGGATTTTACAAGAATGGCCTGATACAATTAAGAAATATAAGGCTGATGAATTCATTTATAAAGTCCGTGATAAAGAAATTAAACAATCACTCTTTTCAGAATCGCTGTCTAAACTCAGAATTCCAAAGATATCATTACCAAAGTATGAAGCATGGGGTGATGTTCTTCGGTGGTTACTTACGGAAAATGTACCAGGAGAGTTCCCATATGCTGCCGGAGTATTCCCTTTAAAACGAGAAGGTGAAGACCCAACACGTATGTTTGCCGGTGAAGGTGGCCCGGAGAGAACAAACAAACGTTTTCATTATGTTTCCCTGGGACAGCCAGCACACCGGCTTTCAACCGCATTCGACTCGGTTACACTTTATGGAGAAGATCCTGGCCTTCGTCCCGATATTTATGGTAAAATAGGAAATTCAGGGGTGAGTATTGCAACGCTTGATGATGCTAAAAAACTATACAGCGGATTTGATCTTTGCCATGCTTCTACATCAGTATCCATGACAATTAATGGTCCTGCACCAATGCTTCTAGGCTTTTTTATGAATGCAGCAATTGATCAGCAATGTGAAAAATACATCATTGAAAATGGACTGGAGGCAGAAATCAAGGTAAAAATCGATCAGATTTTCAAATCAAAAGGCATTACCCAACCGATTTATCAGGGTGAACTCCCTGAAGGAAACAATGGTCTTGGCTTAATGCTTTTGGGACTTACCGGCGATCAGGTCCTGGCACCAGAAGTTTATAATAAGATTAAAGCTTATGCAATTGCCAATGTAAGAGGTACGGTTCAGGCAGATATTCTAAAAGAAGATCAGGCACAAAATACCTGTATATTCTCGACTGAATTCGCTTTAAGAATGATGGGCGACATTCAGAAATATTTTATTGACAATCAGGTAAGAAACTTCTATTCAGTTTCTATTTCGGGATACCATATCGCTGAAGCAGGAGCCAATCCAATTTCGCAATTGGCATTTACCCTAAGTAACGGCTTTACTTTCGTCGAGTATTACCTGAGCAGAGGAATGCATATTGATGAATTTGCTCCAAACCTCTCGTTCTTTTTCTCAAACGGAATTGACCCTGAATATTCAGTGATCGGACGAGTTGCAAGAAGAATCTGGGCCAAGGCTATCAAACTAAAATACAAGGGTAATGACCGTTCGCAAAAACTAAAATACCATATCCAAACCTCAGGCCGATCTTTACACGCACAGGAAATTGATTTCAATGATATCAGAACCACTTTGCAGGCACTATATGCGATATATGACAATTGTAATTCACTGCATACCAATGCCTATGATGAAGCAATTACAACACCAACAGAAGAATCGGTACGCAGAGCAATGGCCATACAACTCATTATCAACCGAGAGTTGGGACTCGCAAAAAATGAGAATCCTTTACAGGGCTCATTCATTATAGAAGAGCTGACTGACCTGGTTGAAGAAGCCGTTTTAGAAGAATTCAATCGTATCAACGATCGTGGTGGAGTGCTGGGTGCAATGGAAACGATGTATCAGCGTAGCCGTATTCAGGAAGAATCTCTTTACTATGAAACTCTAAAACATGACGGAACTTATCCTATCGTTGGTGTCAATACATTCCTGAATAAAAATGGTTCACCTACAATCATCCCATCAGAGGTTATCCGTGCTACAGAAGAAGAAAAACAATTTCAGATTTACGCATTAGAAACATTTCAGCAAAGGAATGAAGAAGGCTCGGTAAAGCGGTTGAAAGAACTTCAGCAAAAAGCGGTTGCCGGTGAAAATATTTTTGAAAGCTTAATGGAGGTTTGCAAGGTCTGTTCTCTTGGGCAAATATCACATGCTTTGTATGAGGTTGGTGGGCAGTATAGAAGGAATATGTAAGTACTGTCATTTCGACTTGCGGAAACGGCCATTATAATCAAACAAATAGTTAACACGGGGAGAAATCTCATGATTAAAGTAAGGTTGTTTGAGCCATCATTCCTCCTCGTACCTCCTTCGGAATGATGGGCTTTGGTCATGACATTTCTCGCCCTAGCTTCTCGTCTGGCCTGTGCGTATCTTTCGTGATGACGGAAAACTCCCCCATTTTCAATTCCTTCAAAATAATGTAAATTGGATCTCGAATACATAATTTGAATCCAATTTCAATAACATGAACAATTCCCAAACCCGCTTTCTATCATTAGATGTCTTCAGAGGCATGACGGTATGCTTTATGATCATTGTCAATACTCCGGGTAGTGGAGCAACCCCTTTTGCACCTCTACTACATGCTTCATGGCATGGATTTACTCCCACAGATTTGGTTTTCCCCTCGTTTTTATTCGCGGTTGGCAATGCGATGAGTTTTACAAAAGGCAAACTGGAAAGCAACAGTCTGGTATTCTTAAAAATACTGAAGAGGACTACATGGATC
>CAZGWG010000030.1:0-4981 GCA_964529165.1 uncultured Sphingobacterium sp. | reverse complement strand
GGAGAATTAATCTTAAAACCAATCAGCGAAACACGAATCTTTGGAGTACTGCAACGTATTGCATTGTGTTATTTCTTTGCAGCTCTGATGATCCATTATCTTTCTTCAAAGAGAATCATCATTTTGAGTACAATATTCCTTTTGGGGTACTGGGGAATTCTCCTCGCATTTGGTGATTCAGCAGATCCTTACAGTATGCTGGGAAATGCCGGTCATTATCTCGATAAATTTCTGTTCGGCGAAAGTCATCTGTCTAAAGGTGAGGGTGTCCCCTTTGAGGCCCAGGGTCTTCTGAGTACCATGCCTGCAATCGTATTGGTTATTGTCGGTTATTTTGCAGGAAAATTCATTAAAGAGAATGGCAAAAACTACGAGACGATTGCAAAATTACTTCTGGCCGGGGCACTATTCATTTTTATTGCATTATGCTGGGATAGCGTTTTCCCAATCAATAAAAAACTATGGACCAGTTCTTTTATTCTGCTCACAAGTGGTCTGAATCTGGCAATCATTGCTTCACTACTGTATTTAGTCGAAATTAAGTCCATGAACAAATGGAACTGGACTTACTTCTTTACTGTTTTTGGGAAAAATCCACTTTTTATCTATTTACTTGCAGAATTAAGCAGCAGAATTCTTGGTCTTATAAGCGTGGGCGAGGATACTAGCCTTCGTAAAGCCATCAGTATTAATTTCTTTCAGGCAATAGCCCCTGGGCCAATTGGGTCTCTACTGTTTGCCCTTTCTTTTATGCTTCTATGTTGGTTGGTTGGACTACTGATGGATAAGAAGCATATTTATGTAAAAGTGTAAAATATATTATAAGGCTTCGTTTTGAATCCATTTTTTAAAAACTATATTTATTATATAAACCAAAACACACTACAATGAAATACTTATTAGTAATTTTTTCCTTTATTCTGATTTCAACCGCTGCTAATGCTCAGAAATCAACAAAATTATTCAACGGCAAAGATCTTACAGGCTGGACTATTCATGGCTCAGAAAAGTGGTATGTTGAAAATGGACATTTAATTTGTGAAAATGGGCCAAAAGAAGAATATGGCTATCTTTCTACCAACAAGAACTACAAGAATTTCATGCTTGAGTATGATTTTAAGCTTGAAGCAAATGGCAACAGCGGTGTTTTTGTCCGTTCCAGTATTGACGGTACTAAAATCAGTGGCTGGCAAGTAGAAGTTGCCCCTCCGGGAAACGGAACAGGTGGTATTTATGAATCTTATGGAAGAGGTTGGTTAACCAAACCAACTAAAGAAGAAGAATCTGGCCTTAGTCCGGATGGCTGGAACAGAGGAAAAATACTTGTAGTAAACGATGAAATTACTACCTGGCTAAATGGCAAACAAATCTCTCATCTCAAAGACGAAAAGTTCGGTGCAGGAAAAGGTTTTATTGCACTTCAA
Source organism: uncultured Sphingobacterium sp. (assembly GCA_964529165.1). Classification (GTDB taxonomy): domain Bacteria; phylum Bacteroidota; class Bacteroidia; order Sphingobacteriales; family Sphingobacteriaceae; genus Daejeonella. Next base: position 3,557 of record CAZGWG010000030.1, on the reverse strand, counting down.
ATTCATTCTGGTGGCGACATCAAGGTGAGATGGAAGAACATTAAAATTAAAGAGCTCGAGTAATTAGTAATCACAATTTATTTAAAAGAATAGTCCAATATCAACAAAATGAGCCTTTCCTAAGCTGGCTTATTAAATCCTGCAAATGCGGGACTTAAAAATCTAATTACATTCTAATGAACAACCATCAAGAATCCTCCCGCAGAGGCTTTATTAAAAAACTGGCAGCATCCACAGCAGCGGTTGCTGTTGGAAGTAATGTACTAGCTGCTGCTCAGGGAAATGAAACAACGCAATTTGTAATCCACAAAAGGCAATATACCGGAGCTAATGATAATATAAATATCGCTTTGATTGGTGCAGGAGGTATGGGTACCGGAGATACAATTACTGCACTCAAAGTTCCGGGAACAAAACTTGTGGGAGTTTGTGATCTGTATGATGGAAGGCTCAAAGATGCCAAAAATCGCTGGGGACAGGATATCTTCACAACAAGATCTTATAAAGAAATATTAAACCGATCAGACATTGATGCAGTAATAATTGCTACCCCTGATCATTGGCATCAACAAATATCAATTGATGCAATGATGGCAGGTAAGCACGTTTATTGCGAGAAACCAATGGTTCATGATATTACAGAGGGACCTGCAGTAATTAAAGCTCAAAAAGAAAGCGGTAAAATATTTCAGGTTGGAAGTCAGGGAGTATCTTCTCTGGGAAATGAGAAAGCAAAAGAACTTCTAAAGGACGGAGCTATTGGACAGCTTAACTTTGCAGAAGGTTTCTGGGCACGTCATTCACCGGGTGGTGCCTGGCAATATCCTATCCCAGCGGATGCCTCGGCCGCTACAGTAGACTGGGATACATTTGTAAGTAACACGACTAAACGTTCCTTTGATGCAATGCGTTTCTTCAGATGGAGAAATTACCGGGATTATGGCACCGGAATGTCGGGCGATTTATTTGTTCACCTGTTCTCAAGTCTGCACTTTATTACAGACTCTTTTGGTCCAAATAAGATCTACTCATCTGGTGGATTAAGATACTGGAAAGACGGAAGAGAAGTTCCTGATGTACTTCTGGGTATATTCGATTATCCGGATCAAGCTCAGGCACATCCGGCTTTTAATCTTTCATTAAGATGTAATTTTGCGGATGGAACCAGTGGGAATACTATATTAAAGCTGGTCGGAAGTGAAGGAGCAATGGATATTGGCTGGGATAGTGTTACATTAAGAAGAAATAAAAATTTTTCTACAGATGATCCTTTTTTTATCGAGAAAATGAAAAATTCTGGAACTCCATTAAGTGATCGTAAACGGATTCTTCCACAGGAAGAATATACGTTTGCTGCCGAAAAGGGATATATGGGTGGCCCTTATGACCATTTTGTAAATTTCTTTAATGCAATCAGAAATAATGGTAAGGTTGCCGAAGATGCAATTTTCGGATACCGCGCAGCAGCACCTGCGCTCCTGTGTAATGATAGTTATAATAACGATACTGCAATTTTGTGGAATCCCGAAAAAATGCAATTAGTAAAAAAGTAATTTAAGCAATATTTAAAAAAGCCCGACTGGTAAAAATACTGGTCGGGCTTTTCTGTTAAATTAATATATAATTATCCGGCTATCCAACTGAATTTGTACTCAAGAGAAGGGTTTTTCATTCTCTCAGCTACCCTTAATAAGCGATCAGGCAAATTCATAACATAATCATGATCCTTTTTGCCAGCTTCGTTAAGATCACGCACTTTTTCAATATGCCACTCATCAATCAATTGCTTCATGATCTGTACATAATCAATTGCAGTATAAACGCCGAGACGTTGTGCTGCATCTGTAAAATGCCCAAATGTCTGACCCATCTGTAAACCTACCTCACGTAGGAAATGAGCTGGCATTACAATTTTATTACGCATCATATCCTCAAAAGCTATCATTGCCTCACTTGGATCAACTTCAAAAATACGAAGCATGAAATCTTTATATGCTTTTGCATGCCTGGCTTCATCAGAAGCAATAACACCACACATCTTAGATAATAAGGTATCTCCTTCTGCCTTAGCTAAGGAAGCGACTCTTCTGTGCGAAATATTGGTCGCAAGTTCCTGAAAACTCGTATAAATAAAATTACGATACGGGTCATGCCCAGTGCCGATATCAAATCCATCGGCAATAAGATATTGCGTTGAGATTTCCATCTGGCGCATATCCACACGACCAGACAGATAAAGGTACTTATTCAATAAATCACCATGACGGTTTTCCTCTGCTGTCCAAAGTCTAACCCATTTCATCCAACCATTTTGTTCATCTTTGGAAATCCCGTCCACCATAGTAAGCCAGGACTCATAAGTCGGAAGAGCCTCCTCAGTAATAGTATCACCTATCAAAACCGCTACAAGATCGTATGAAAGTGCCTTTGCATTTTCTTTCAAGTCCTTTATTTCCGAATAAAATGTATCGCGGGTTGAATCAGGCAGAAAATCCGATGGTTGCCAGTTTGTTTCAATTGGCTTCAGGTATTCATGCATCTTTTCAAGCATATACTTTTCAATGTGCACTAGTACTTCTCTGCGTGATCCTATATTGATATTCATATGAAATTCTAAATTATCCAAATATACGTAAAAAGCATGAACTGGGCTCTAAAAATTGCAGTCTAACAACTTATAAATCCATATAAGGATAGCTTACAAGAAATAAATTTTCGCAAGTATAATTAAAAATAATTGAGGAAAAAATGAGAAATATCACGTTAAAATCACACAGATTCTAATATTATTATGCTCAAATAGCAAATAGACCAATAACGAATTAATTTGAGAAACAAGAATGAGAGACTAAAGTTCAATTTCAGCTTATGAAAAAGTAAGTAGAAACCTGGTAAATAGTTATTGACATTCACTAGGTAAAAGAGGATTTGATAGCGGCTTTACAAGTCCTGTACGAACCCTTATTAGGATGACAAATCCTCCGCAGCGTACCAAGCAGGATTTATCCTTCTAAAGAATACTGTCTTTTGATCCTGACGAAATTCGGAATATAAAAAAACCCTCATTCCATTAGGAACAAGGGTTCGTTTAAAATTGGGCACCGACCTACTCTCCCACCTGTTACGGCAGTACCATTGGCTCTGGCGGGCTTAACTTCTCTGTTCGGAATGGGAAGAGGTGGACACCGCCGATATAGGCACCTAAAGACTTTTGCTCGTTGCTTAGTTAGTTGCTGATTGGTTAGACTGAATGTCTAACAAAAAACACTAACACTAAACACTAGCGAAATATCTTAACATAAGGGAAAAAAGTACTTGAATAAGAAAACAACAGCATTAATCAGCTACTACATCGTAGTAGTCTATCTGCCTTGTGTTCCATAAATGGAGCACGAAGAAAGCTTCGGGTAATTAGTATTACTCGGCTATGATGTTACCACCTTTACACCTGTAACCTATCAACGTAGTAGTCTTCTACGGCCCTCAATGGAAGTCTCATCTTGTGGCTAGTTTCGCACTTAGATGCTTTCAGCGCTTATCTATTCCCAACGTAGCTA
>CAZGWG010000029.1:0-26103 GCA_964529165.1 uncultured Sphingobacterium sp. | reverse complement strand
GCAGAACTTTAAGAAATTAATTGAAGTTTAATAGATGGGTTGGTCGGGCGGATACGTTTCACTTATTGTTGCCGAAGCATTATACTGGCTCAGATAAGTTATAGCAGCTCTAACGCCATTCTTGTAATGTTCTTCAGGATTGCCTCCCAAGTTAAACCTTACAGCAGCATCTGCAAGAAGTAATTCAGATTCGGCATAAGTGAGAATAAAAGTTGGGCCATCATTATTTCTAAAAATAGAAGAAGGCCCCGAATAACTAAGCCTGTCACCTGGATATCCTGGTGCAGTACTGATATTCCGTATTGTACCAACATCATATCCATTAGGCATCCCAATCTGGCTTGAAGGATTATTATTGTTACCATTCCTAACTGAAATCACACTTAACCGGGGATCTTTCGTGCTTTTGAGATGATCTATAAAAGTTTGTGACCATTTGATTTCCACATTTTCAGGAGGGCCATTCAACACCTGGCTGTTCCTGTTTATTGTGACTCGTCCACCAGCAGCATTATTAACTAGGAATGCATTATCACTATTACTCTGCATAGTTTTTTCAATTACTTTCTGAACATAGATCTTTGCAAGATCTGGTTTAGCCTTCGTAAGACGCATGGCAGCACGCAATATTAAAGTATTACCAAAACGTTGCCATTTTAAAATATCCCCATTATAAAATGCATCACCGCTAGGTTTATCGGCAACCGGATCTAGGCTATTGGTAGCCTCTTCCAGCTCCTTCAATATATCTGCATAAATGGCTTCTTGCTTATCATATTTTGGGAAATAAGCCTTACTGTAATATCCCATTCCTGCTTCAAAATAAGGAACATCACCATACAGGTCAGTAATACGCTGAAGGATCATGGCTTTCATAATACGTCCTATCTGATGAAGGTTTTTGTACTGAGGCTTATCTCTGGTAAATTCCACAAGATCAACAACAGGCTTTACCTGCTCAGGATATGCAACATCCCAGTATGCTGTGGCATATGCAGCATTCAATGTATATTTATCCCCCGCCCAATATCCAAGAGTTGTTGAGAACTGCTGCATCATTGTAGAACAATAAATAAGATTAGCTCTCCAAGTTTCATAACTAAAATCAGTAGAACCGGTATAGGTTAACTGAGAAGTGGTGAGCAGATAATTAGGATTAAAATTACTACTGCTATAAGCCACAGGATTGGTATTCAGTTCATCAAAATTATCGGTACATCCGCTAATTAGAAACATTGCCAAAAAGACAACCTGAATGTATTTTTTACATATCTTTTTCATGTTTAGAATTTTAATGTTTATTTACTTAGAATTTTACTGCAAGGTTCAGTCCGAAGGTTCTTACCGGAGGTACTCCACCTAGTTCAAGCCCCTGACTAATACCTCCATAACTCGCTTCAGGATCAATATTGTCTGTCTTTCTCATCAGTATAAACAAATTCCTGCCCACAAAACTGATTGAAGCTTCCTTCACAAGGTTATTAAGGATAGTTGGCGGAATTGAATAGCCAAACGTAAACTGACGAAATTTCACGAAACTTGCATCATAAACGAACATTTTGGAAACATTGGCGGCATTCTGAGTATAATAGGTTTGAGCATTGATCGAGCCAAAACTTTTCTCACGATCTAATGTTCCTTTATGCAAGCCGCTAGAGTACCCAATCGCATCCGTCGCAGAGAAAATCTTTGCCCCGAACTTTCCGTCAATCAGGAAGGAAAGATTAAGCCTCTTATAAGAAAATTCATTGCTCCATCCTGCTGTCCATTTATGGTAAGCTGAACCCCAGGCGGTCAATGTTCCTCTGTCAGGAATACCATTGGCCAGCAGCACAATCTGCCCGTTGGCATCGTATTTATTATCAAAGGCCATAATTTGATTGGAAGGTTTTCCGACTATATTCTGAGTAAAACCTGTTCCCGTTCGGGAAGTAGCAACTGCTAATGAGCCCTGGCCAGCAGATAATGACAAGACTTTATTATTATTTACAGAACCATTAAAAGAAGAAGTCCAGACAAAAGAAGTCCCTTTAAAAGGCACACCGCTTATCAGAGCTTCAAATCCTTTGTTTTCGAGTTCTCCTACATTAAGTACTACCCCGGAGTATCCGGAAGTTGTTGATGCAGGTGCTGAAAGTATTTCATTGCTGGACCTCTTATTATACCAGCTCAGATCTATCCGCAAGCGATCATTAAACATTCTTAACTCTGTCCCGATCTCAAGTTCCCTGGCATTGGACGGCTTAAGCTCACTATTGGGTATTGAACTATTACTGATCACTCCAAGGGGTTGTCCGTTAAGCTGGGCAGGCAGAAGTCCATAGGTCAGCAAAGTTTGATAAGGTCCTAATCCTCCTCCTACATTTGCCCAGCCAGCCCTTATTTTACCAAAGTTCAACCAGTTATTATTCAGCAGTTCATAAAACACAAAAGAACCACTCACTGATGGATAAAAAATATCTAATTTATCAGACGGCCATAAGGCAGAGAACCAATCATTACGCCCTGATGCATTCAGATAAAATAAACCTTTATATTCAATATCAAGAGTACCATATACGGCCTGAACATCAGACCTTGGCTTATAATACTGAATAGATTGATTTTTTGCATTCAAGATATTATATACATATGGAACTGCAAAATTGAGTCCACTTTGCGTGATACTCTCTGACCTTGCCTGCATCAGATTAGCTCCGGCATTGGGAGTAATTTTAAGATGTGGTAAGATGTTAAATGACCGTCCTCCTAAATAAATATCTGCGTTGAATTGTGAAACCTTACTGAAGCGTTCTGAGATATGCTGATTCGCTAGAGGATAATAAGCAGTACCATTCGGAACAATACTCGTATAGCGATCATTATACATATCCTGTCCACCACGTAATTCTATAAAGAATCCACTATCAAAAGTATAACGTGCACTTGCGGATCCTAACAATCGATTCCTGAGAGTATTATTGACAAAATATTTAGTTGCAAACCATGGATTTGTTGCATAAGCATTATTAACAAACTGCAATTCGGTGCCATCTGCTTTAGTTCCCGGCTTAAGTGCCATGACGTCAACACTGGTTGGAAGGAACATCACATTATAGTTTGAATTTCCTGCGAGATCACCAAGGATCGGACGATTATCCGCCTTATCCCTTATTAGATTTGTCCGGGCATCGATAGTAAGCCTCTTAGTAAGATTAAAATTTCCGGAAAAATTAAAGGTTTGCCTTTGCAAATCAGAGTTAGGTACTACAGATAAATTCCCTAAATTACTTGCCGAAAGCCTGATTGATCCCTCACCTAAATTCTTACTGAATGCAATAGTATTTGTAAAGGTTCCACCAGAACGGTAGAAATTCTTTATATTATTCTTCTGAGCAGAATAAGGCCGGAGAACCCCATCGAACTGAACAACATCAGTTCCATCAAGTTTTGCTCCCCAGCTTGAAGAACCTGTATCAAAAGCAGTCGACTGATTTGCTGGTTTATTATTATTGCCCCCATTACCATAAACGTATTGCCAGTCTGTTAAATTCATAACTTGTTCCGAAACATAATTGGAGTTAAATTCAACAAGACCTTTACCTGTACCGCCTTTCGTCGTTATTAAAATCACACCATATTTTGCTCGGAATCCATACAATGCAGAAGCCGCTGCACCTTTCAATACCGAAATCGAAGCGATATCATCTGGATTAATATTAGAAATACCGTCACCCAAGTCAGGAGATCTGGAATACTGGCCTTCATTATTACCTTGAGGTTCGTTATTGATGGGTATACCGTTCACAACGTACAGTGGCTGATTATTCCCGGATAAACTGGAAATACCTCTTATAATAACGTTGGCAGATGAACCAGGTCCTCCAGAGACAGAATTGACATTTACACCTGCTACCTTACCTACAAGGGAATTAGCAATATTAGTCTCCCTGGCCTCAGTAAATTCAGAGCCACGAACCTCGGTTACCGAATAACCCAATGCCCTTCGTTCTCTTTTAACACCAAGTGCGGTAACAACAACCTCCCCTAATTGTGAAACACTTTCCTGAAGGACAGCGATAATATCCCCACTGCTGTTATCAAGAGCCAACTCCTGGGTCCTATATCCGGCATAAGATATAACCAATATTGCCGACTTATTGGCTTCAATCACAAACTCTCCCTTATTATCAGCTAAAACAGTGAAATCGCCTCCCTTCACCCTGATACTGGCCCCTGGTAAAGCTTCTCCTTTACTGTTAGTAACTTTTCCTCGAATAGGGCCCATTAATTCATGTCTGAGAAATATGTCTAATGACATAGGCCGAGAAGTATATCCATATACTACCCCGGATGTAAGCAAAAAAACACCAAGCAGTCCAAACTGCAAGCATTTCTTTGTTCTTCTTAAGAGTAAAAAAACAATTTTCATAGGTAGATTTTTAGTTAACAATTCATAAATGCTGTTTTATGCAATAAAATTATATAAATATATTAATAATGCAAATTAAATTAATTATAGCTAATAAAACCTATCACATGCTTGCATCAATTAAAATAATTATCTTATAATCAATATTTTAGTTAATAAAATTAAAATGCATTATTATGCTGTTTTAATTTAATTATTATAAAAAAATCAAATTTTAGCCTCAAATAAGCAAACTACAGACAAAGTAATTTTGAGAATACAGAACTGAGAACCTTGTTCACCACATTTGAAGCAATATTAATTACTACTGAAATGAACTATGAATGATAAAAGATTTACCTTTAATTAGTCTCTTAGAAGTTCTAAACCCCGTTAAAATAAAATCAACATGGAAATAACCAAAGACCTTAGGCTCGCAGTACTTATTGACGCTGATAATGTACCATATGCCAATGTTAAGCCCATGTTTCAGGAAATTGCCAAATACGGCACCCCAACATTTAAAAGAATCTATGCCGACTGGACCAAACCGACTGTATCGGGATGGAAAAAGGTTTTACTTGAAAATGCGATAACCCCTATTCAGCAATACAGCTATTCAACCGGTAAAAATGCAAGTGACAGCGCAATGATTATTGATGCGATGGACATTTTATACTCAGGCAAGGTAGATGGATTTTGCATCGTCTCAAGCGACAGCGATTTTACAAGACTTGCTACCAGATTAAGGGAAGCGGGGATGATGGTTATAGGTATTGGCGAAAAAAAGACTTTGATCCCCTTTATTACAGCCTGCGATAAATTTATATATATTGAAATACTGAGTGCAGGAGAAAGTCAGGCCGATGATCTTAATTCTGACGAAAACCCTGTAAGCAAAAAAAACAGAAAAGCTGCCCCGAAAAAAACTGTGCCTTTGAGCAATATTGATAAAGAGCTGATTAAACTAATCAGCGACAGTATTTCTGACCTTGAGGATGAGAATGGCTGGGCCTACCTCGGCAATCTAGGAAATTTACTCCTAAAGAAGAAGCCCGATTTTGATTCCAGAAACTACAATTATCCTAAACTCCTGCCTTTGATCAAGAGCCTGAATAAATTTGAATTTGATGAAAGAGTTTCGGGAAAGGGAAATATCAAACATGTTTACATCAGGAGTAAATTAGCGAATGAATAAATGTGCAAATGAGTAAATTAGCAAATGAGCAAATTATATGCAGACCTTTTGTTAATTATCAATTGTCAACTGAATTAATTTTTCACCGACATTTTTACGACATTCACCGATAAGAGCAGTAAACTCGCCTAATATGTATTTTAGAACAGAACAGAAGTACTTAGTTTTGAATCAAATAATTTAATCATGCAAAATTTCAATAGCTCAAATCAAAAATCAGGTAAAGCCTTAGTTGGACTAATTTTACTTGGACTGGGATTCATACTATTACTGCGCACTTTAGATATATTCTTCGTCCCATCATGGATTTTCAGTTGGCCGGTTTTTTTGATCCTGATCGGAGTTTTCGTAGGGTCCCGCCAGGGTTATGATCGTCCCTCTGCATTTATGCCGATTGCAATCGGCGCACTATTCCTGAGCAATAAAATTATACCTGATCTGGAGTTAAGCAGATTCTTCTGGCCATTTTTGATTATCGGGCTTGGAACCTGGCTTGTATTCGGGAGAAAGAAAGGATTTCAGACTGAAGACTTTACAAACTGGGATAAACGTGTTGATCCCGAAACCAACAATTATTCTGCTACGGGTGAAACTCAGGAAGGACCCGCTTCCGGTCCATTAACTGAAGATAAGATTGAATCTGTTTCAATTTTTGGAGGAGAAAAGAAAAATATTGTCTCCAAAAATTTCCAGGGTGGAGAAATAGTAAATTTCTTTGGTGGCTGTGAGATCAATCTGATGCAGGCCGATATCAAAGGCAGAGTAAAAATCGAGGTAGTACAAGTATTTGGTGGTACTAAAATCATTGTACCTGCAAACTGGACTATCCATTCAGAGATGGTAGCAATTTTTGGAGGAATTGAAGATAAACGCCCACCTCAACTGAATGTTATTCCGGATAAGATTCTGGTAATAGAAGGTACATCCATATTTGGAGGAATAGATATTAAAAGCTTCTAAGCCAATAAACAGGCTCTTAATAAAGAAAAATCATCTATCAACCTATAATTATACATCTATGAACTGGTACGTAGCTAAACTGATTTTTAGGATCACCTGCGGAAATGGCAATCACCAGCCACAATTTGATGAGCAGCTCAGACTGATTAGTGCTTCAGACGAAAAAGAAGCTCTGGAAAAAGCTCAAAAAATAATCCTTGCAGAACAGCTTGTTATGGAAGATAAAAGCCAATCGGCTATTCGATGGGATTTTATCAACATAACTGAACTATATCAGCTTGATGAGCTGAAAGATGGTTCAGAAATCTACTGCAATATTCTGGAGGTGAATAATGCTGAAGAGTATATTGAAATGAGTCATCAAAAAGCACTATTGATCGGTCAAAACCAGCAAACAAGTGTCACAACAACAATCTAATACAAACCCCAATAACGGAGTTTTGTCTAGAAGCAAGATCTTACTGGTCATTGTCCAATGTATTGTGGCAAGTATACTGTCGCAATCTGCAATAATATTTTGGTTTGGCTTTAGTTTTCAAACTTCATTATTAGACAGTACTGTCAGTATTTTACTGCTAGCTATCGCCTGCTACCTGATTGGCAACAACCTGAAATATTACAGGCCAGAGAAAAACAGATACTTGCTAATGCTGATGTATTGCTCGATTCTTGCTTCGCTATGGCTGCTAATTAATAACTGGGTGCTTGATAGCCTCATTATAAACGACCCGCATTATGCTGAGTTTTTATACAATTCATTACCTATTCGTTTTTTTATAGGATTACTAATTATCGGCTTAATGGCTATGGTAAGTGTAGTCTGGTATACTCAGGAAGATCAGAAAGAAACAGAAAAGCGAAAACTTGAAGCAGAAACCCTGGCCAGAGATGCCGAACTATACAATTTGAGACAGCAATTACAACCTCACTTCCTGTTTAACAGTTTAAACTCTATTACCGCACTTATTGGCAGCAGACCCGAAGAAGCCAGAAAAATGATCCACCAATTATCAGATTTTCTTCGCGGCACCTTGAAAAAGGAAGATCAGCAACCGGTTTCACTCATGGATGAACTGGAACATTTACAATTATACCTGGACATTGAAAAAGTACGGTTTGGGCATCGGCTCTCAACTGAAATATCCTATAATGAAGCTTGTAAATCAAAGTTACTTCCACCGATGCTGCTTCAGCCTATTGTAGAAAATGCAATAAAGTTCGGACTTTACGATACAACAGGAGTAGTTACCATCAGCATTTTCGCGGAATGCCTTGACAATGACCTTCAAATCACTGTCCAAAACCCATATGACCCGGATACCACACGTCCTAAACATGGAACCGGCTTTGGACTGAGTGGTGTTAAACGGAGATTGCATTTATTATTTGGCAGAACCGACCTGTTGGAAACTACATCTTATAGCCATATATTTACAACAATTGTAAAAATCCCTCAAATATAATTATGCGAGTAATTCTTATTGATGACGAACCTCTTGCACGTTCTGTAGTGATAGAATACCTTCAATCCTGGCCGGATCTGGAGATCGTTCAGGAATGCAGTGATGGTTTTGAAGGAGTAAAAGCAATTGCACAGCATGAACCGGATCTTATCTTTCTGGATATTCAGATGCCTAAGATCAATGGATTTGAGATGCTTGAACTCATTGAACAACCCCCTGCTGTGATCTTTACTACTGCCTTTGATGAATATGCTATCAAAGCCTTTGAAGAACATGCAGTAGATTATCTCCTGAAACCATTCACAAAAGAACGTTTTGACAAAGCTGTTCAGAAGTGGATGGATCAGCGGCAAATCACTGAGCCCAGGCAAAATACAAAACAGCTTCTGGATAATATTCAAAACTCAAGCCTCAGAAATGAGCGAGTAGTAGTTAAAACAGGAACCAAGATTAAAATTATTCCTGTAAATGATATTATTTTCCTTGCGGCAGATGATGATTATGTAAAAATCTATACCCATGAGGGATCCTTTCTTAAAAACAAAACCATGGCTTATTTCGAAAAGCTTTTGGGTGAGGATGATTTCGTCAGAGTGCACAGGTCCTATATTGTGCGGATCAATGAAATTACAAGAATTGACCCTTACGAAAAAGAATCCCATCTCGCAATTCTAAAATCAGGAGAGAAGATTCCTGTAAGTAAGACCGGATATCCTAAGTTAAGGCAGGTTTTGGGACTTTAATATAACTGACAATGGACAGTTGACAATGGACAATTTTAAATCCGCTGAGTTGAAGAAAATCTGTTGCCTGTAATCTCACAACTGTCAATTATCAATTAACCAAAAGCACCTTCCAAGCCTTATTTACATCCCCGGATTCCAGTAATTTTCTTGCATACTGATGAAGTTCTCTTTCTCTGGTTAATGGGTCACCGATGGTAGCATCAAGTATCTCCCTGAGTTCCTGGTCGAATCTGATTGAAGCAATCTCCTCGTCAGACGGAAAGCTTTCCACATTACCAAGCTGCCCCAGATTATTTCCTGTCAAAATCTCAGAGTTCCGGATTGAAGCAGGTATAGAATCAACACCTATACCAAGTGTACGTATCGGCTTTTCGACTTCAAATAAATTGTCAACTCCTACTCTGCAATACCAATCGCCACCCAATCGGGCGACAAGATCAATTTTGGTCTGATCTATCTTTCCGGATTCGTCAAGTATATTTTCGTTTATATGTATTCTTTTAATCTCTGCTAAAACAAGATTACCGGCGCCTGCCTGTTCACCCAAAGGAATTACCTGACTGATTACACACTCCATCTGGACGGGAGATTCTGCAACACGCGGTGGCTTTACCAGCTCGGAAGGCAGGGGAGTGAATCCGGCCTTAACAAACTCATTTACTCCTTTCGGAAACTCCACACTGGCAAGTGATGTTTGCTGGACCATCTCATAATTTACTATATTAATTACACATTCGGGCACTTCCAGAATATTTTCAAGACTATGTTTGGTAGTATTATCCCTCACCCTCCGAGAAGGAGAAAACACACAGACAGGTGGATTGATACTAAATAAATTGAAAAAACTGAAAGGGCTTAAATTAACATTCCCCAGTTTATCAATAGTCGAGACAAAGCAAATCGGCCTTGGAGCGATTGCATACTGGAGATAATTCTGAAGTTCAGCCGGCTTAAAATCGGTGGTATTTATTGTCAGCATAGGATAGGATTAAATAACAAGAATCAAGGAACAAAAACTAAAGAGAAAATATTTTTCAAACATCTCATAGTCCTTATTTTTTGTCCTTTATTTATCTGTCTAAGCGTTCTTCTTTAATTTCAAAATTGACCATTCTGTATTTGCTTTCCGGATCGTATTGGTTAAACGCCCTAATCCGGTAATCTCCATTTCAACAATATCCCCAGGCTGAAGCCATTGAGATTTATATCCGGGATCATTGAGCAAACCTGTGCCATTTAACTCAAGAAAGCATCCTGTTCCAACAGTTCCTGATCCGATAACATCTCCCGGCAGAAGATCTACCCCATAAGAACAACGCTCAATGATCTCAGCAAAAGTCCAGTCCATATCTGCCATTGACCCTGAGGACACTTTCTTCCCGTTAACCCAGCATTTCATCTCGAGGGCATAGGCATTCCCTGTATGCCCGGGCTTAGCCTGTGTTTTATAAGGTTCCAGTTCGTCGGGTGTAACCAGCCAGGGACCAATAACCGTTGAGAAATCCTTACCTTTTGCTGGACCCAGATTGAGAAGCATCTCCTCCATCTGAAGAGTTCGGGCACTTAAATCATTCATTATCATGTATCCTGCGATATAAGAATCAGCATCGGAAGCTCTGATATTACGCCCCTTCCTACCAATCACAATTGCTGCCTCCAGCTCAAAATCAAGTTTTTCAAAATGATCGGGCATACATTCAATATCTCCCATACCTTGTATCGTATTGTGATTAGTGAAATAAAATATAGGATACTGATCAAATTCAGGAATCATTTCAACCTTCCTGTTCTTTCTTGCAGAGGCGACGTGCTGCCTGAAAGCATAAGCATCACGGCAGGAACTGGGATGTGGCACAGGAGCCAGTACTTCAAAGAAAATTTCCTCCTTTGCCTTCTGTTTCCCCGATTTAATTTCTTCATTAACATTTTTAGCCCGTTCCATTAATTCCTCACCCCCACTCAAAAACTCATTCATATTGTCGGGAATCAGCTTATCACAGGAATTCAGATTGTAAATATGGCCGTTAATGAATAAGCCGAGATGTTCACGGTCTTCGGTTTTATAGGAAATTAATTTCATGAAAGGTATAATTAGGTTAGCAGCTATTCAAAACTAATGAATTTTGCTTATCCTTTATTCATTCATCCTAAAAACAATGAAAGGTACATTCATAAACATATTTCAGTTTCCAATAAAGAAACGCTTACTTTGTAATACCAATTATAAAACCAATAAATTCTAATCTATGCCTGTTTATCATACATTAGGATCTATTCCTCATAAGCGACATACTGCCTTTCGTAAAGCAAACGGAGCATTATATGCCGAGGAATTGGTCTCTACTGAGGGTTTTTCCAGTCTTTATTCGCTGGTTTATCATTGCCATCCTCCAACAATCGTAAAAAAATTGGGTGAACCCTATTCGGTTGAGCCTAAAATTGCGAGGGAAAAGCACCTCCGTCATACCAGTCTTATTGGATTTAAAATACAAGCGGAAAATAACTACCTGGAAAGCCGCAAACCGGTACTGGTGAACAGCGATCTTCATATTTCACTCGCCGCTCCACGTCATTCGATGACGGATTATTATTACAAGAATAGTCAGGCGGATGAAGTTATTTTCATTCATGAAGGTAGTGGAACACTAAAGACAGGTTTCGGAAAGATAAAATTTGAATATGGCGACTATCTTGTGGTTCCCAGAGGTACGATCTACCAGATGGAATTCAATACTGAAGACAACAGGTTGTTTATTGTCGAAAGTTTTAGTCCGATACGTACCCCAAAACGCTACCGTAATGAATGGGGACAATTAATGGAACATTCGCCCTTTTGTGAGCGTGATATTAAACGACCTGTCGAATTGGAGACCCATGACGAAGTAGGGGATTTTAAAATACTAATTAAAAAACAAGGCTTAATCTACCCCTATACCTATGGTACACATCCATTTGATTTCATAGGATGGGATGGCTTTCATTATCCCTGGGCCTTTTCTATTCATGATTTTGAACCAATTACCGGAAGAATTCATCAGCCACCACCGGTGCACCAAACATTTGAGGGACATAATTTCGTAATCTGCTCTTTCTGTCCCCGAAAATATGACTACCATCCAGATTCAATTCCTGCGCCTTATAATCATAGTAATGTAGACAGCGATGAGGTTCTCTACTATGTTGATGGTGATTTTATGAGCCGCAAAAGCGTTGTCAGGGGACAGATTACTCTTCATCCCGGAGGTATCCCTCACGGTCCGCATCCCGGTACAGTCGAAAAATCAATCGGAAAAGAAAGAACAGAAGAGCTGGCAGTAATGATCGACCCCTTTAAACCCTTAATGCTGACAGATTATGCACTAAGTATTGAAGATGAGAGTTATCATAAAAGCTGGCAGGAGAATGTGGAGTGAATGCCGATTTGACAATTTGAAGATTTGGTGATATGAGACAATAATATTCAATAGTAAAATTATGAAAACAGGAACAATTACTGCGGATATACAAACAACAGATTTCCTTCCCCTAAAAGGAACAGATTATATTGAACTATATGTCGGAAATGCCAAACAGGCTGCTCATTTTTATAAAACAGCCTTCGGCTTTCAAAGTCTGGCTTATGCCGGTCCGGAAACCGGTGTCAAAGACCGTGCATCCTATGTTCTTATTCAGAACAAGATCAGGCTGGTACTTACTACACCATTATTCCCGGAGCACCCCATCTCTGAACAGCTTACCAGGCATGGTGACGGGGTTAAGATTATTGCACTCTGGGTGGATGATGCTTATGATGCTCACTATCAAACCACTTCCCGTGGAGCAGAAAGTTATCTGGATCCTCAAACACTTGAAGATGATTACGGGCAGCTCAAAATGAGTGGTATTTACACCTATGGCGAAACCGTACACATGTTTGTGGAACGTAAAAACTACAATGGTCTGTTCATGCCGGGATATGAAAAATGGGAAAGCACCTACAATCCGGAGCCCACCGGTTTACTCTATATTGACCATTGCGTAGGTAATGTTGGATGGAATCAGATGGATAAATGGGTTAAATTCTATGAAGATGTAATGGGCTTCAAAAACATTCTGACTTTTGATGACAAACAGATTTCTACCGAGTATTCCGCCTTAATGAGTAAAGTAATGAGTAATGGGAATGGTTATGTCAAATTTCCAATAAATGAGCCTGCTGAGGGTAAAAAACGCTCCCAAGTTGAAGAATATCTCGATTTTTATGGTGATGAAGGGGTTCAGCACATTGCCATTGCAACAAATGACATTGTCGATACTGTCAGCCGATTAGAAGATCGGGGTGTTGAATTCTTAAAGGTTCCATCAATTTATTACGACGATCTTGAAGCAAGGGTCGGTAAGATAGAAGAAGATATCGAACCGCTTAAAAACCTGGGGATCCTTGTCGACAGGGATGAAGAAGGTTATCTGCTGCAGATTTTTACCAAGCCTGTAGAGGACAGACCAACTTTGTTTTTTGAGATTATTCAGCGTAAAGGAGCGAAATCATTCGGAGCCGGAAATTTCAAAGCTCTGTTTGAAGCTCTTGAAAGAGAACAGGAAGCCAGGGGAAACCTGTAATCGATTTGTCTATGGGCAAGTTTATTCTAAATTGTAAAATTACATAGCCTAAAGAATTAGAGAAATAAAAAATACATTGTCGAATAAAGAATTAGCTTGGGAAATAGACTTATTGACAAATTGATCCAGATCATTTCCATAAAACCCTCAAAATAATATCTTTGTTAAAAATAGAATAATCTTGAAGAAACGTATCGCAATTTTCGCATCAGGGTCTGGGTCAAATGCCCAAAAGATAATGGAGCATTTCAAAAAACATCCTGATGCTGAGGTAGTCATTGTCTTAACCAACAATCCTGAAGCGTATGTATTGCAACGTGCTGATAATTTTGAGATTCCATCGCATATATTTGACAAGCACGAATTCTACAAAACAGACAATGTCGTTGATCTGTTGAAAAATTTGCAAATTGACCTGATTGTTCTGGCTGGCTTTATGTTGTTAGTACCACAAAATTTACTAAAAGCATTTCCTAACAAGATTATTAATATCCATCCTTCTCTACTTCCAAAATATGGCGGGAAAGGGATGTACGGAGATCGGGTACATCAGGCAATTCTTAAGGCCCGTGAAGAGGAATCCGGAATCAGCATTCACTTTGTTAACGAACATTTTGATGAAGGAGAACTTATCCATCAGTCCCGCTTCAAAATAGAACCCGGAGATGATCTGGAGATGATTAAGTTTAAAGGCCAGCAACTGGAACACTTACACTACCCGAAAGTTGTGGAACAATTGCTAAAAAAGATGAGATCCTAGTAAAAAACAGAAGCCATCATTAATCCATAAAACTGTTTATTATTTCAAAATCCACTATCATTTTGCGCTTCGAATAAATCAGTCTTGAAAGGAGATTTTTCATTAAAATTTTCATGGCATACCGATCAAAAAAACTATCTTTGCGCTTTTAGAATTAAATATCAATGAGCCATCCTGTTAAGATCAAAAACGCCTTAATTTCAGTCTATTACAAAGATAATTTAGAACCACTAATCCGCCAGTTGCATGAACAGGGGGTAGTATTTTACTCAACCGGGGGTACTGAGAAATTCATTCGGGAACTTGGAATAGAAGTAATAGCTGTCGAAGATCTGACCGGCTATCCATCGATACTGGGTGGACGTGTAAAAACGTTGCATCCAAAAGTTTTTGGCGGGATCCTTAACCGCAGAGAAAATAAAGAAGACAGGGCACAGATCGGGCAATATGAAATCCCCGAGATTGACTTAGTCATCGTAGACCTTTATCCTTTTGAAGAGACTCTTAAATCAGGAGCTTCAGATGAGGATATCATCGAAAAGATTGATATCGGGGGGATTTCTCTGATTCGTGCCGCGGCAAAGAACTTCAATGATGTAGTCATTATTGCTTCAAAGGATGATTATACAAACCTGAGCACTATTTTAACTGAAAACGGAGGTTATACCACACTCAGTCATCGTAAAGCCTTCGCCCGCCAGGCATTTAATGTTTCTTCACATTACGATACAGCGATCTTTAACTATTTTAATCAGGAAGATTCGCTGAGTGTCTTCAAATACAGTGAACAAAAGGCTATGGCGCTTCGATATGGTGAGAATCCTCATCAAAATGGTGTTTTCTATGGCAGCCTGGATGCAATGTTTGATAAGTTAAACGGCAAAGAGCTTTCATATAATAACCTTGTTGACATAGACGCAGCAGTTGCATTGATCGATGAGTTCGACGAACCTACATTTGCAATCCTGAAACACACCAATGCCTGTGGAATCGCAAGCAACAAATCGATTTTTGAAGCCTGGAAAGCAGCACTTGCCTGCGACCCTGTTTCTGCGTTTGGCGGAGTTTTGATCTGCAACCGCGAAATTGATGCAGAAACCGCAGCAGAAATCAATAACCTGTTTTTTGAAGTGCTTATTGCCCCTTCTTTTGAAGAAAAAGCTAAAGAATTATTATCCTCTAAGAAAAATCGTATCCTTTTAAAAAGAAACGATGTTAAACTGCCTTCCAAACAATTTAAAACATTACTAAACGGGGTAATTGAACAAGATAAAGATATGCTGATGGAAACAGCCACAGATATGAAACCTGTTACAGAGCGTAAACCAACTGAAGAACAACTCAAAGATCTTGTCTTCGCAAACAAGATTGTAAAACATACTAAATCAAATACCATTGTGCTTGCCAGAAATTCCTGTTTAATTGCCAGTGGTGTTGGACAGACTTCACGTGTTGATGCACTTCAGCAGGCCATTGTAAAAGCAAAGGCATTTAATTTTGATCTTTCCGGAAGCGTGATGGCCTCAGATGCCTTCTTTCCATTTCCTGATTGTGTTGAAATTGCTGCCCATGCAGGAGTTGTGATGATCTTACAACCTGGAGGATCAATCAAAGATCAGGAATCTATTGACATGGCAAATTCAAAGGGTGTAGGCATGGTCACTACAGGCATCAGACATTTTAAACATTAATTGAACTCCTTCATTAAAATCATCGGGTTTTATACTATCATGATTAATAAAAGAGTTTATCTTAGTAAATACATTTTCAACACGATAACAACTAGCTAATGGGATTATTTAATTGGTTTACACAAGAGATTGCAATTGACCTGGGTACGGCAAATACTCTTATTATACATAACGATAAGGTTGTGGTTGACGAGCCATCTATTGTGGCATTTGACCGCACTACAAATAAAGTTATTGCTATCGGGCGACAGGCTATGCAGATGGAGGGTAAAACCCATGACAATATCCGTACAGTGAGGCCTTTAAAGGATGGTGTTATTGCCGATTTTAATGCGGCAGAATACATGATCAGAGGAATGATTAAAATGATCAATAACGGCAAAGGCTGGTTTTTTCCATCCCTCCGTATGGTGATTTGCATTCCTTCGGGGATTACTGAAGTTGAAAAGCGTGCGGTGCGCGACTCTGCTGAGATTGCCGGTGCAAAAGAAGTTTACCTGATCCATGAGCCAATGGCAGCGGCAGTCGGTATTGGAATTGATGTGGAAGAACCAATGGGAAATATGATCATCGATATTGGTGGAGGAACCACCGAAATTGCGGTTATTGCACTTTCCGGAATTGTTTGTGATCAGTCTATCCGTGTTGCCGGAGATAATTTCGATAGCGATATTGTTCAATACATTAGAAGGCAGCATAATATCATGATCGGTGACCGTACGGCTGAAAAAATCAAAATTGAGGTTGGTGCCGCTCTGCCTGAGCTAACAGATCCACCTGCGGATTACGCTGTACAAGGACGTGATCTAATGACAGGTGTACCTAAACAAATTACAGTTTCCTATACTGAAATTGCACATTGCCTTGACAAATCAATTTCAAAAATTGAAGAAGCAATATTAAAAGCCTTGGAAATCACTCCTCCAGAGCTTTCTGCAGATATTTATCAGACTGGTATTTATTTAACAGGTGGTGGTGCACTATTGCGCGGATTGGATAAACGTATTGGTGCAAAAACTAAACTTCCGGTTCATGTGGCTGAAGATCCTTTGCGTGCAGTTGTACGGGGAACCGGTATCGCCCTGAAGAACATCGGTAATTTTAAGTTTTTAATGCAATAAGGTTTTAAAATACTAAGTAATAAGTTTTAAGTACTAGATTTTACGCTATAATCTATATTAAGTATTCAAATTTCTGTAGATTATAGCTGAACTTATCAATATTTATTCTGAATCAGGTTCCAGACTCCTGTAATACTTTAACTTATAACCTAAAACTTATAAACAAAACATGCGTAACCTCTGGCTTTTCATCAGTAAGTATAACGCATTTTTTTTGCTGGTTATCTTTTTCACGATTTCCTTAATTCTTCTTGTTGGAAATAACTCTTATCAACGTGCCAGTGTATGGAACTCATCTAACCAGTTAGTCGGTAATGCGTATGAAAGGGTCAATGAGTTCAATAGTTATCTTGCTCTAAGAAAAACCAATGATAGCCTGGCAGCAGAGAATACCAGGCTTAGAAACTTACTAAAATCATCTTATTATGACGATAGTATCAGTCAAAAAACTGTAAGGGATAGTACACTTAAACAACAATATACCTATACTTTAGCCCGGGTGATCAATAATTCGATACACCAAAAGAATAATTATTTAACTATCAACCGGGGCAGCAAGCACGGAATAAAGAAAGGTATGGGAGTGACTTCTTCAAGTGGTGTTGTCGGAATTATCCTGAATGTCTCAGAGAATTTTTCAACTATCCGTTCCCTTCTCCATACTGAAACCAAAATCAGCGCAAGTGTAGACGGAAATATTGGCTCTCTGGTATGGGGAGATGGGAATTATGATTCCCGTTTTGCACTTCTTAAAGATATCCAAAGTCATTTGACCATAAAAAAGGGAGCCAGAGTGGTCACTTCAGAATTCTCTCTATTTCCACAAGGTACCAATATTGGCTATGTAACAGAGTCAGGAACGAGGGATGGAAGCAGTGCCCTCAATATCCAGGTAAAACTGGATACTGATTTTGCGAAATTGCAATATGTTTACGTGATTATAAACTTGCTTTCTGAAGAACAATTAGCTTTGGAAGCTCAAAATAAAGTTGAATAATGGGGCGGGCATTAATCGTAAATAGTATCCGTTTTATTGTGTTAATCGCAACTCAGGTTTTTTTGCTTAAAAATATCGGCTACTATAATCTGAGTATTCCATACCTCTACATCTTGTTTATTCTCCTGCTGCCATTTGGAATTCCTAATGTATTACTCTTTTTCCTGGCCTTTTTTACCGGTTTAACAATTGATGTTTTCTACGATACACTCGGCCTTAATGCATTGGCCTGTACAGCAATGGCCTTTGTGAGAACTGTATTTATCTCATTAACTGTACAGCGGGATGGCTTTGACAATGAACCTGAACCCAGTCTTGGAATTATGGGATTCAGATGGTTTGTTTTTTATGCGATTATACTTACTTTCTTTCATCACCTGGTCTTATTCAGTTTTGAAACCTTCAGGTTCTCGGAACTTGGCTTCACCCTGCTTCGTGTAATCCTAAGCACATTCTTTACAGTATTCCTGATTCTGATTACTGAATTTGCCTTCTTCCGGAAAAAGGTCAGGTAAGCCCTGAGTTATTCCTATCTTTTTTTATCTGAACCCATTGAAGGAACATAATTTAATCCCGGGGTCATATAATGTAGTAATAGCACTCTTGAGTATCTAAAATTTAATGGTGCAAGAATCAGAACGAAAGGAAAAATCGTAGCCATATACAACCAGGGATTATCCGTATTCCCGGTGATTAAATAAGTCAGCATTCCTATAGTAATTATTTGTGCAACGTTTAATGCATAAGAGATAAACATTGCTACATAAAAATATCCTAGTTCCCGCTCGTACTTCAAACCGCAATGCAGACAGTGGGTATGCATTTTCTGGGCTTTAAATCCATACATCGAATTACAGAACATATCCCCTTTCCGGCAGCGGGGACATTTTGCGTTTAAAACAGCATATACTTGCGAAACCGGCTTTAATTCATTGCTTAGATTGATAGTTTTCATAATGATTGTTTAAGGATCTTTTTCTGAAAGTTTCCGGACTCATACCCACATGTTTTTTAAATGCTCTGCTGAAATATGAATTGTCAGCAAAGTTCAGATGTGTAGAAATTTCGGAAATCGTCATATCACGGTTCATCAATAATCTTTTCGCTTCCAGGAATATTCTATTTCTGATTACCTCTCCCGCTTGAATTCCCAGCAGGTGATTACATAAAGCATTAAGATGGTTTGGAGTAATATAAAGCAGCTCTGCATACTCTCTGGGCAACCTGAGCCTGGTATAATTATTCTCAATAAGTGATCTGAAATTTTTCAGCAGAGTATAATTGTATGAAGTACTGCTGCCAGCCTGAACAGGGTTATTTAATCTTGATATCAAAATGAAGATATGCAACAACAATGTACGGATGAGATCTAATCCCAATGCTCTGTTCGCTTTACTTTCAAACAATACCTCCTCAAGAATCATATTTATTTTTGGAGCTAGTTCTTCAGGTATTTGAATAACGGAATCAGAAGCTGAACCATTAAAGAATATAAAATCATCCAAAAAATCTCCCCTGGACAAGAAAGTCTGAAAAAATGGAATTGAAAAATTGATAACATAACCATCCATAGGACCATCAAAATTCCAGTTATGTACCTGCCCCGGAATCATGAAATAGATTTGGTTAGCCTTAACCTGAAAGTTTTGAAAATCTATACTGTGAAATCCGGCCCCTTCTGTAAAAAATACAATATGATAAAAACTGTGACGATGAGCATAATAAAGATCCTGATGCGTAGACCAGTAAGCAGATAATCGCGCAACCAGAATATCTTCATGCCGAAACTCCGGAAAGGAAGTAATATTATAAACCGGAAATTCTCTTTTCATTATACGAAGGTAGTGAAAGCTAGAGTACGCAGATATCATTATTCATTGTTTCAATAGCACTTTTTACTTATTTGATTAATTCCATAGATGAGAAGAGGTATTACTAGCGATTACAAACCTGTCCATTGAATTCAGAACGAAATAATTCATCAGATTGCCCTTTTAAAGCTATTTACAAACTTAAACCGGACTTAAACTAAGAGGAAATGAAAGTAGTTTCAGGAATTCAAACCACTGAGAAGGAAATCAGCATAATAATCCGGTATGGTACTTTTTCGAATTTCTCTAACTGTTTCCTCCAGATCATAGGTCAGTTTTCGTAATTCAAAATTCACGGAGTTATGCCCGTCTCCGAAGTTTATTGTGAGCAACAAATAGCAGGCTAACTGTCTTTCCTCTTTGGTTCTTCCGACTGAACCACAATTAACAAGTGTTTTACCATTTTTAAGGTGCCTGATATAAGATAGGTGAGTATGCCCAATAACCATTACATCCGCTGAATTTGTATCCAGCATCTCAAGAATATCCTCCTCTTCATGATCTTCATAGATGTATTCATCAATACACCGGCTGCTTGCATGAACCAGCAATATATTCAGCGCTTTACCATTGATCAAAAAATCCAGACGCATTTGCAAGGGCAGATTCCTCAGATAATCCTTATTTGCTTCGCTGATGTCTTTTCTGGTAAATGCTATGGCTTCAAGCCTGGCAGAGGCTTCTTCTTCGCTATGCTTCTCCAGGCGGATAACCGGAATATCAAAAGCAATCCGTTCATCATGATTCCCCATAACGGTGGGTATATCTCTTGACCTGATCAATTCAATAACCTCATTGGTCCAGGGTGCAAAATCAACAAGGTCGCCAAGACAATAAATATGGTCTGCACTAAGCGCATCTATATCAGCTAAAACTGCTCTTAAAGCCGGAAGATTGGAATGAACATCACTTAATATGGCAATTTTTAACATCGTCTGGCTTCAAAATGCAATAATAAGCATTACGAGTCTTAATAATTATTATTCGTTTATATGATCAAACTAAAATAATTAAACAAGGCTTATGCCTGCAGAATAAATTCTTTCTTACTTTTATGCTTTAATTAAGCGGCATGAGCGAGAAATTAACCGATCAAGCAGCTTATTGAAATATTCACCATTGGGACAAAAGAAAAATCTTTATTTGATCAGAATTAATGAATAGTTTTTTTGCGAGAAAGTTTGTTGTTCAGGGAATCTTCATCGCCATAACCATTATTCTGCTTGCCCGTCTGTTTTATATCCAGGTTATTAGTGATGAATATATTCTTTCTGCAGAAAACAATGTCATCAGGAGGTTGCCAATTTACCCTGCACGTGGGGTTATTCTCGACAGAAATAAGAATATCCTTGTTCAAAACGAGCCGGTGTATGATCTGATGGTTATTCCCCGGGAAGTGAAGCCCTTCGACACAATCGAATTCTGCAAGCTGATCGGAATAGACAAAAAGGGATTTGACAGAAGGTTTAAAAAAGCCCGCTCCTATTCACCATACAAAGCCTCTATTTTTGAGAAGCAGCTTTCAGTTCAGATCTACGCCTCATTCCAGGAGCAGTTGAGTAATTTCCCCGGCTTTTTTGTTCAAAACCGAACTGTCAGAAGATATCCGGATAGTATTGCTGCTCATTTTCTGGGCTATATAGGCGAGGTTAATCAAAAAGTAATAGAAAATTCCAAAGGTTTTTACTCCCAGGGAGATTATCATGGAATAACGGGTGTTGAAAGATCTTATGAAGAATTATTGAGAGGACAGCGTGGCGTGCAAAACCTGATGGTTGATGCATTAAACCGTCCGAAAGGGAATTATGCAGATGGGAAATATGATACTGTAGCAGTCGCAGGTGAGCATATGATCTCTTCATTAGACAAGGATCTTCAAAAACTAGGAGAGCAACTGATGAAGAACAAGATTGGCAGTATTGTCGCAATCGAGCCTTCAAGCGGAGAAATTTTATCGTTTGTGAGTAGTCCGGGTTATGATCCAAATCTGATGGTGGGTCGCCAGCGCGGTAATAATTACATGGCCTTACTCAATGATACTTACAAGCCAATGTTTGTGCGTCCTATTCAGGCAGAATATCCACCCGGTTCAATTTTTAAAGTAGTTAATGCACTGGTTGCCCAACAGTTCGGACTAATTAATGAAAACACCTATTTCTTTTGTCCGGGAGGTTACCGTTACGGGCGTCAGGGTTTTATGGGTTGCACCCATGTTCATGGTTCTGTCAGCTTAAAGAATTCAATTACAGAATCATGCAACACCTATTACGGTTATACTTATGCCAGAATGATTGATCAGGCAGGTATGCGTCCGGTAAATGCTTATAAAAAATGGCGGACAGCCGTCTCTGCTTTCGGAATCGGGACAGCACTGGGAATTGACCTGCCCGGAGAACGTAATGGCCTGCTTCCTACTGCTGAATTTTATACCAAGAGATTTAAAAATGACCGATGGGGCTCAGCTTTTACGATCTCTCTTTCTATCGGACAGGGTGAATTGGGTATTACTCCGCTTCAAATGGCTAATGTAATGGCTATTGTTGCTAACCGTGGTTTCTTTTATAAACCACACCTGATTAAGGCCATCGGAGATGAAAATGTAATTAGAGATGAATTTTTGAAAAAGAACAGTGCAGGGATTGATTCAAGGTATTTCGACGTAATCATAGATGGAATGAGTGCGGTTGTTAACCAGCCCAGCGGAACTGCCTGGTATTCACGAATTCCGGACATTGAAATGTGTGGAAAAACAGGCACAGTACAAAATCCTCATGGTAAAGACCACTCTGTTTTTGTCGCATTTGCACCCAGAGATAATCCGAAAATAGCTATTGCCGTAGTGGTGGAAAATGCTGGATTCGGAGCAACCTGGTCGGCACCAATTGCCAGCCTAATGGTAGAAAAATACATTAATAAGAAAATACTCAGACCGAAAGCCTATATGGACCGTCTGATTGATGCAAACCTGTTACCTGGTTCAGCAGCCAAGGTAATCAGGAAGCCGGATACTGACAGTACCGGAAAAAAAACAGTTTTAACAGACGCTAAGGTAAAATCAAATGAATAATCAACGCAGCCTCTTCTTTAATGTAGACTGGTTTATCATACTCACCTATGGAACGCTGTGTATTATTGGCTGGTTCAATATCCATGCCGCGGTTTATGATCCAAACAATCCAAGTATTATTGATCTGGATACAAATTATGGTAAGCAACTGATTTTCATTATTTCTGCTTTCATCATCGGCTTCGCTATCCTGCTCTTTGACAATAAATTTTTCAATACCTTTTCCCCGGTATTCTACAGCATTACCATTCTTCTGCTAATTCTTGTGTTGATTATTGGTCGTAATGTTGGTGGAAATCAAGCCTGGATTCCAATCGGCAACTTCAGACTTCAACCCTCTGAATTTGCTAAATTTGCCACCTGCTTACTGCTTGCAAGGTACCTTAGTTCAGGAACAATTAAAGTTCAGGAATTTAAAAGCCAGATAATAGCAGCATTCATTATACTTCTCCCTACTGCACTTATACTATTGCAGCCGGATGTGGGTTCGGCATTGACATTCAGTTCACTTATTCTGGTACTTTATCGTGAAGGATTGTCAGGTTATTTCCTTGTAATAGAAGGGCTATCTATACTGCTCTTTGTTCTGACGGTTTTATACAATAAATATGTTGTGCTGGTTGGAGTAATTGCCCTAACATCTGTACTTACCTATTTTTATCGCAAAAACAGAAAATCCTTAACCATTATTGGATCAGGGCTATTATTTTCTGTCTTTTTTATATTTTCTGTTGATTTCGCTTATAATAAAATCCTGAAACCACATCACAAGAATAGAATTGATGTTATACTGGGAAAAGTAAATGACCCCCGGGGTATCGGTTATAATCTAAATCAGTCAAAAATTGCTATTGGCTCAGGGGGATTATGGGGAAAAGGCTATCTTCAGGGTACACAAACAAAATATAATTTCGTACCCGAACAAAGTACCGATTTCATCTTCTGTACCGTTGGTGAAGAATGGGGATTTGCCGGTTGCTTCCTCGTAATCAGCTTGTACCTATTTCTCTTAATCCGGATTGTAAATATTGCTGAACGACAGCGATCCTCATTTGCCAGAATCTATGGTTATGGCGTTGCATCGATTCTGTTCTTCCATTTTTTTATCAATATTGGAATGACTATCGGACTTATTCCGGTTATTGGTATCCCCCTCCCATTTTTAAGCTATGGCGGCTCTTCTCTGTGGAGTTTTACCATCCTCCTGTTCATTTTACTTAAGTTTGATTCTAACCGGATGGGAATTATCTAGAAAATCGCTTATTCAGAATTTCGTAGAACTTATCAGCAACATTCTGTTTTTCGGCCCAGCCATTCTTGGATGAATAATTTTGCTTAAGAAAATTATCTGCTGCCTCAAAACTCTCAAAACGATTCAGTATCTCAATTGCTTCACTATAAGCCAGACTATATCCGTTAAAAAGATCTCTCACAAATAATAACTTATCATTAAGATTAATCAAACTTTTCAGATCCCTTACCTGTCGGTGAACAAACTGGCTTGAAACTGTATTTTTAGAAGTTTGTGATGCAAGTATCTCATTCATCGTAAGTGGATGTTCCTCTGCAGGAGTTTCTGCTGGAGTATCAAGTGGTTGAGCTGTTTTGTCTTCTTCAAATACTCTGAACTCAGGGCTTAAATCTGATTCAGGTAATTCCTCCTCAAGCATGGCTGATTCCTCAACGATAATTTCTGATTCAATCTCGGACTGAGCTTTTAACTGGGTTTTTTGCTCAATTACTTCAATTTCCTCTTCTGTAAGCGGACGATCAAACAAATCATGCGCGGCCTTCTCTTCGTAGTCGAATGATTGAATCGGTTCTTCCTTGATTTCAAATTTCCACTCAGGAATAGTAATCTCTGCTTCCTCTTCAATTGTAAGATTTTCCATTATTATAAGGTTTTCTGCAGGTTTCTCAGGAAGGATCGGCTCAGGAGCAATCGTTGCTTCGGGAACAGAAGGCTCAGGGCTATTCGATTTCGAATTGAGATTAAGTTTCTGAAGAATCGTAATGTGATCGGATAAAAAATCAGCATTCGCTGCAAAAAGCTCAAGTTCAAGTTCATTCAGATTTTCAGGATCCTGGGACAGATATTCATATTGCTCATTTAATTCTGCAATAATTCCGGCAACTTTCTTAAAAATTTCTTTCTTATTCATTCTAATTCGAATATTAGGGCCGAATGGGTCGAATCGGTCCGAAAATGGTACTATGGCAAATGCCATAATCAAATATAAGCACATTTATCAAATGTATTGACTAAATATTGATCCCGGAATAGCTTTTATGTGCCTTTAAATCCATTAAAAATCAGATATTAGCAGACAGAAATCAGATGAAAGAAGCAGTAGAATGTTATTCAGCGAACACAATTTTAAACGGAGAAAAGAACTAAGTGGAAGTATTGAAGTTATCTGTGGATCAATGTTCTCTGGCAAAACAGAAGAACTGATCAGAAGACTCCGGCGTGCCCAGATCGCTAAGCTTAACGTTGAAATATTTAAGCCTAAAACAGATACACGCTATGATGAAAACTCGGTTGTATCTCATGATCTGAACTCTATTCAATCTACTCCGGTTGAAAATGCCGCCTCCATCCTGCTGTTAAGCTCAAATACAGAAGTCGTTGGTATTGACGAAGCCCAGTTCTTCGACGATGGCTTACCCGATGTATGTAACACATTAGCCAATAGAGGAATACGCGTAATAATAGCGGGACTTGATATGGACTTCCAGGGTAAACCCTTCGGACCTATGCCTGAATTAATGTCAATTGCAGAAGTTGTTAACAAAGTACATGCTGTTTGTTTGCAGTGTGGTGGTCCTGCTACCTATTCCTATCGTACTGTACCCAGCGAATCAAAAATCCTATTGGGTGAAAAAGAAAGTTACGAGCCCCGCTGCCGAACCTGCTTTAATACTATACTATAACCTGAATTCCAAGCTTTCTAAGTTCAGTTACCTGAATAATTATATAGATTTCTAAACTGAAACAAGGAACAATACAATTTAACTTAGGGTTACAATTATTTCGTATATAAGTTAAAGTTGGAAAATGAGAAGTATTCATAAAGTATTTATTTCTATAGGTCTTTTCATAATTTTCACTTCGGCTTGCAGCAAAAAGGAAAGCGAAAGCACACCAATACAGCTCAATTATGAAGCAATTAAAACTACATTCGGAGATAATATTAATCTGAGCAGTTTAGCTGAATATGCCGGACAAACCAAACCTGC
>CAZGWG010000028.1:20769-26387 GCA_964529165.1 uncultured Sphingobacterium sp. | reverse complement strand
GTATAGACCCTCTGAATGAAGAACCCATATTCCTCATCAGATAAGCCATGCCATCTCTGATAATTAATCCTGCCACTCTTCCCTGTAGGCATATCGCCAGATTAAAACAGTTCTGGAGCTGATCAGCCTTGATTATTGCATCGGCCCTGCCCGGACCATTCAAATTTGAAGAGTATTTTACTTCCTGTTTCCGTTCTACTACTTTAACCTCATCAAGAAGTATATTCCTACCAATCACCCCATACCTTCTGAGCTCATCAAACTGATTTCGGCTATTCTTTAGATAGGGAAGCATAGAGCGGTTCACGTTTACCTCCAGCATGGCTTCGTTTTTGTTTTTAGTAACCAATTGGGGTGGAATTCTATCCAACAAGATCTCCACATTCTTTTTGTCCCTTTCGTTTCTTGCCTGAATTACAAATTTTGTACTGTCATTAAAGAACAGATTATCAAATCTGAATTCACCGTTCGAATTGGTAAGGGTATCCATCATAAATACATCGCCCGATGCAGAGAATAAGGTAACCTTACCTCCAACTACAGGTTTTCCGGTCATTGAGGTTACTTTCCCGCTAATCTGTAAATTGGTTTCTGGCTGGTATACCAATGCAGGATAATTGTTTGACAATATATTTTTCCATTCAAATCGTCGCCAGCCCTGAGTGAGCATTAAAATATCAAGTTGTCTGATCTTATCTTCATTTACTTCATTAAAATAATAGTTAGGCTGCTCAATAAAACCTTTCAAATCTGAACTGAGAAGAAGGTTTGACATAATTGTTGTTTCGTCAGCCTCATTGAAAGGCACTTTTGATTCATCCAGAACCGCAATAGAAAAACTTCCCAATGTAGGTTTACCCTGCGGGTCTTTAGTGTCAAGTATCAGTTTGACTTTTTCTCTTGTTCTATACTCGGGTTTCTCGGTGCTCAAATCGATTTTCAGAAAGTCAGAATGATTGATAAATACAAGACGCTCTGCTACAGGTTCATTTTGGGCGGTTAAAAGTGTAAGCTGAAGTATCCCGGTTGGAAAGCGCTTTTTGGGAATACTTGCATTAAAAGTGCTTGAGCTTAGCTTGTTTTTTGATACGAAATGGATCTGTCCGTTGCTTTGTGCAATCAGAGTGATTTCTTCATCCGGCCTGGTGATTTCAGTTGTTGTTATCTTGATTTTAAGCTCAGCCGTATCAGCATTACTTACTGATAAAACATACCCCCTTGCTTTTACCTTTGGCAGTGGATAAGTTTTTTCAGAGCCATCTTCAAAAATAACATGGGCTGTATAGATGTCTGCAATCTCTGGTTTTAATCTAAAATGCCCCATTCCGGCATGCTCTGATTTAAAATCAGTCATCCGGACATTATTTTGATTGGTGATATATCCGCTGACCTTGATTCCAAGACCATCTGAACCCAGAGCTTTAAAGCCTATTCTTGAACTGATCCCATTGATCAAATCGCCACTTTCAGGGAAGAATTGTACCGCCGATTCATTAGATGTTGATTTGACAGGAAAGTTTTTATTTGCACTATTCTTATCATCCAGACGGATAGTGGTACTGATTCTTCCAGACTTTAATATAAAAGGCTGATTGTTTATAAAACTTACCTGAAGATTTCCCATTGCATCAGTAATGCCTTTTCCCTTCAGGATACTTCTGAAATCCAGTTCAACATGGTAACTGACCTCTTTGTTAGCGAGTGGCTGACCGGTCATATCGCTATAATTTATTCTGGCTGATACTTTTTGCCCACGAGCTTCTTTACTGTAGGTATAATCAACCTGAGTTAATACCGTATTGGAAATCGAGTTTCCTATTGTGATGGTTTTATCAAAGAAATATTCTTCTCCAAAATTTCGCATCCAGGTTGTATAAGCTCTTATCCTGTAATTTCCTTCTCTCAATGAGTCAGTAAGTGAAAAATCACCCCACGTTAACCCCAGTTCTAATGGAATTTTCAGTGACTTCTTAATTGAATCCTTGTCATTGATTAATTCCACATATAAGATCTTACTGAGAGCAGATAGCTCATTTTTCTCAGCGTTAACTACATACGCTTTAAACCAGATATTATCCCCAATCGCATAATATGGTTTGTCAAGATGTAAATGGACCTTTTCCTGAGGATATTGAAGTCTGTATTTTTCTATCTGAGAGAGGATTTTCTTCAGGGGCTCATCATCAATGATAAATCCCAGCATAATCGCCGAGAATAGCATAGAAAATATGATAATGAAATATTTTTTCATAAAAATCAAACTGAATAAAAAATCTAATGCCGGTATAATTGTATGCCAGGTTCAACCCGGATAATTGGTG
This sequence comes from uncultured Sphingobacterium sp., assembly GCA_964529165.1. Classification (GTDB taxonomy): domain Bacteria; phylum Bacteroidota; class Bacteroidia; order Sphingobacteriales; family Sphingobacteriaceae; genus Daejeonella. The sequence goes on along the minus strand of CAZGWG010000028.1, from coordinate 24,066 downwards.
CCAGTAAACATTAAAGCCTCAGTTTTTAAAATGAGGCTTAATTAATATGTATAATATACGATTTATTTTCTTGTTGATGCTCAGAAGGAATTCTTCCACATCATACTTTCAACGGGTTTTGTTGTCTTATTGTTGTATTTGGCATTGAGTTTTGTATTATACATAGTCTCCACATCACCATCAACTACAAAATAGATTAATTGTCCGATGGGCATACCGGCATAAATCTTTACAGGTTGTGCACAGGATATTTCGAGAGTCCATGTATTGCAAAATCCTACATCTCCTTTACCAGCGGTAGCATGGATGTCAATTCCTAGCCTGCCTGTGCTTGATTTCCCTTCCAGAAATGGTACATGTCTGTGGGTTTCGGTGTATTCAAGTGTAACTCCCAGATAGAGGGTATTAGGCTGAAGTATAAAACCATCCTTAGGAATTTCGAAATGGTCGATCTCATTATGAAGTTTAGCGTCTAAAACCCTGTTTCTGTAAGTTGCAAGGTATTTACCTAAATGGACATCATAAGAATTGGTGCCTAAGCACTCCTTTTTGAAGGGTTCAATAATTATATTTCCTCTGTCAATTTCCTCCAGAATGAGTTTATCAGAAAGTATCATAAATAAGCATAAGATTTGGTCTAAATTATGATTAATTTGAGATAGTTTTGCAGGTATTTTATTTTTAAGAATGGCTCTTGCGTATCACCGGGAAATTGACAGTAATACATCTTTTGCAATCTGGAAGATCGAAGAAAGTGCTGATGAACTGCTTACTCAATTGCAGTTGAAAGATCATGAATTGTCTTACCTGGATACATTGAATAATGGCAAACGTAATATGCACTGGCTCAGTACCCGTGTTTTGCTTCGCAGGATGATGGATACCGATGATTATATTGACTGTAAGGTGGATTCAAATGGTAAACCCTATTTAAGTAACTTTCCTCATCATATTTCCTTAAGTCATTCCTATGATTATGCTGCCGTGATGGTGAGTAAAAACAAGGCAGTAGGAATAGATATTGAACTTATTAAGGATAAGATTGAACGAATTGCTCACAAGTTCCTGAGCAAGGAGGAGCTTGATTTTATTCAGGAAAAGGATCGAATTGATCATTTTTATGTTACCTGGTGTGCAAAGGAAGCGATTTACAAATTACATGGTAAAAAGAATATCAGTTTTCTGGAGCATATAAAACTTGAGCCATTTGAGTATATCGGTGCTGGTTCTTTTGAAGCAGTGCTTAATGCCGGGACGCTTCAAAGAAAATTCAAAGTGTATTATGAAAAATTTGATGGCTATATGATCGGATTTGTTTCAGATAATTATGAAGAATAAAGAGGTCATATTTCAGGACTGGGGTTTGCTGGATTATCAGCAGGCGTGGGACAGGCAGGAGTTGGTTTTTGCGGATACAGTTGAGGCAAAAACACAAAATAGAAATAATAATACCGAATATCCTGTTAAAAATCACCTTGTTTTTGTCGAACATCCACATGTTTATACATTAGGTAAAAGCGGTAAGCCCGAAAATTTACTTCTTGATGAATCAGGGCTGGCAGATAAACAGGCAACATATTATAAAATTAACCGCGGTGGTGATATTACTTATCACGGTCCGGGGCAGATTGTGGCTTATCCGATACTTGATCTGGATAATTTTTTTACCGATATCCACCTTTATCTTCGAACGCTGGAGGAGGCTGTTATACTTACCCTTGCAGATTATGAAATAAAAGGCGGGAGGTATGAAGGATATACAGGAGTGTGGCTGGATGCTGAGAATGAGCATGCCCGAAAGATTTGTGCAATGGGTGTGAGGTGCAGCCGCTGGGTGACTATGCATGGACTAGCTTTCAATGTGAATACAGATCTGACTTATTTTAAAAATATAGTACCCTGTGGAATAGATGATAAAGATGTTACTTCAATGGAGAGGGAACTGGGTCATCCGGTTGATATCGATGAGGTTAAGGAAAAGTTGAAGAAACATATTGGGCAACTATTTGAGATGGAACTGAAGTAATCACTTAGTTGTTACCCGGCTATCATCTCTCGCAGCTAGAGATTTGTTCAATTCAGTACTATTTATCGAAAACAGAAAAGCCCCGGACCATATCCGAGGCTTTTTATATGAAGGGAGAATAATATTACATCATTCCACCCATGCCACCACCACCCATTGGAGGCATACCGGCACCGGCTTTTTCATCTTCAGGATCATCAGCCAATACAACCTCAGTAGTTAACAGCATAGCTGCAATTGAAGCTGCATTTTCCAATGCAATACGACCAACTTTAGTTGGATCGATAACGCCTGCACCAATCAGGTTCTCGTAAACATCAGTACGGGCATTGTATCCGAAATCAGCTTTACCTTCTTTCACTTTTTGAACTACGATAGAACCTTCAATACCTGCGTTTTGGCAGATTTGACGTAATGGCTCTTCAATAGCGCGTCTGATAATTGAGATACCTGTGTTCTCATCTTCATTAGCTCCTTTAAGATCTTTTAAAGCTTCAACAGCGCGGATGAAAGCAACGCCACCACCAGCAACAATTCCTTCTTCTACAGCAGCACGGGTTGCATGTAATGCATCATCAACTCTGTCTTTTTTCTCTTTCATTTCAACTTCTGTAGCTGCACCAACATAAAGTACTGCAACACCACCAGAAAGTTTCGCTAAACGCTCCTGTAATTTTTCTTTATCGTAATCAGAAGTTGTTGTTTCAACCTGAGCTTTGATCTGGCTAACACGTGCTTTAATATCAGCAGTTTTACCGGCTCCGTTAATAACGATCGTATTATCTTTATCAACAACCACTTTTTCTGCCTGACCTAAATAAGTAAGGTCGGCATTCTCTAATTTATAACCTCTTTCTTCAGAGATAACAGTACCACCAGTAAGAATTGCGATATCTTCAAGCATTGCTTTACGACGATCACCAAATCCAGGAGCTTTAACTGCAGCTACTTTCAATGAACCACGGATTTTGTTAACTACAAGAGTAGCCAATGCTTCGCCGTCAAGATCTTCAGCAATGATTAATAATGGTTTTCCGGTTTGAACTTGTTTTTCAAGTACAGGAAGTAATTCTTTCATTGAAGAAATCTTCTTGTCGTAAATCAGGATATAAGGATTATCCAATTCAACTTCCATTTTATCAGCATTGGTTACGAAGTATGGAGATAAGTATCCACGGTCGAATTGCATACCTTCAACTGTTTTCATTTCAGTTTCAGTACCTTTTGCTTCTTCAACAGTAATTACACCGTCTTTTCCAACTTTCGCCATT
>CAZGWG010000028.1:0-20759 GCA_964529165.1 uncultured Sphingobacterium sp. | reverse complement strand
TACCAATTACTTCATCATTATTGGCTGAAATTGAAGCAACTTGCTTGATTTTTTTGTTGTCTTCACCAACTGATTGTGATTGTTTTTTCAAATTAGCAACAACAGCTGTTACCGCTTTGTCAATACCACGTTTAAGATCCATTGGATTTGCACCTGCAGCAACGTTCTTAATTCCTGCAGTTACAATTGCCTGAGCTAAAACTGTTGCGGTTGTAGTACCATCACCAGCTTGATCAGCAGTTTTAGATGCAACTTCTTTTACCATTTGTGCACCCATGTTTTCAAGGGCGTCTTCTAATTCAATTTCTTTGGCAACAGTAACACCATCTTTGGTGATTGCCGGTGAACCAAATTTCTTATCAATAATTACATTACGACCCTTTGGTCCAAGAGTTACTTTTACTGCATTGGCAAGGATATCCACGCCTCTTTTCAGAGCATCGCGCGCTTCAACATTGTATTTAACTTGTTTTGACATTGTTTCAAGAATTTAGATGTGAGATTTTAGATTGTGAACTAAAATCTGATTGTTAAAACTATAATTCAATTATAAGACAGAGTATTGATATGGTTTGAAATAACAATTCCTTTCGGACATGTCTGATTTCTCATATCCCGATTCTCATATCCTTATAGCGTTGCAAAAATATCAGATTCACGCATGATAAGGTATTCTTTACCTTCATGAGAGATCTCTGTTCCTGCATACTTACCGTATAATACAACATCACCTACTTTATAAGCCATAGGGATTAAATTGCCGGTTTGTTCTGCGTATTTGCCAGGTCCAACAGCTACAACAGTACCTTTTTGAGGTTTTTCTTTTGCAGTATCAGGAATGTAAAGTCCTGATGCTGTTTTTTCTTCAGCCGGTGCAGCTTCTATAACTACCCGGTCTGCGCTAGGTTTGATATTTAATGCCATATTGATATAAATAAATTAAATTAATTGAATGTTTGTATGGGTCTATTGACACGAATTATGCCAAACAACATAAGCATACAATTCTTGTCAATTTTTCATTATTTGGTAATTCAAGCCACTTTCTTGCCAAAATATCGGTGTCAAGCTGTCAGTAAAATGTCAGCCTGATGCAAAAAAAAAGCCACCGTTTGGGTGGCTCATTTTTTAAAATGCTTTTTTATTTTTTAGTAGTGTCGGTAGGTAATGAAAGACCTGATGGTGCAGCCACCGGAGCAGCAGGTTTGTTGATCTGATTTTGAATATCATTCATCTCCTGATCAACTACTCCACCACGTGGAACCACTACATTTACCATTAATGCCAGAACCATTAGCGATACTGCAAGTATCCAGGTGCCTTTTTCCAAAAAGTCGCCTGTACGCTGAACGCCCATAATATTATTTGATCCAGCAAATCCTGAGGATAAACCTCCTCCTTTAGGGTTTTGGATCAAAATGATCAGTACTAACAAAACACAAACAATGATTGCCAGAATAATAACCGTATATAACATATCTATTAATTTACTTTCTTTTGTAATTCACGAATTTGGTCGGCAAAGTACGTGCTTTTTTCCGGAACTTTCAAACTTAATTTTTTGTAGGTAGTAATGGCTTTTTCATATAGCATCTGATCGGCGTAAATATGTGCCAGTGTTTCTGAAACCAAATCATTAGGGTCTTCCGCACTTTTTCTCGCTTTGTTCTCGGTATCCAGCTTTTGCGAATCAGGCGGCCTGATCTGAGGTTCTTCCTTAATGAACTTCTCCAGGATAGAATCTTCTTTACGCTTAATCTGAAATGGCACAGTTCTAGGCGCATTTTCTACCTGCTCAAGTGGTGATTGCAAGTGGAATATATTTTCAATAATCTGACTACTCAATTGATCAACAGAACTTTTTTTAATATTCCGATTGTTATCGATTCCTAATACAGTGTATGGCTGATAGGTTTCAGCATATTCCATACGGGTTTTGCGTAACCACCATATGAATGAATAGGGCATTTTATCATCGTCATACCGTGATACATTCTGATCTGCTTCTGTATTTTCAGGCTCTGAAGTGTCTTTAATGTTTTGGGAAACCTCATGTTTTATTTCAGCTTGTAGTGATTCTTCAATATCAGGAACCACTTCTGATTTTTCTTGCTTTACCTGATTTTCTGAGGGTATCGTACTTTCACTAATCGTATTAAAGATATCGCCTAATAGGGTATGTTCTTCAACCTGGTCCTTATCTGGGTCAGTAATATCAGTGCTTGTTTCTGTATCTTCGAGCTCAGCAGAGTCGTTTATCGGTTCTTCTGCTATTTCATAATGAATACCAGCAATGTCCCGTTCTTCGGTTTGATCTTCTTCAGGCAAATCGTTTGCAGGAACAGTCTCTGCTTGATCATCCCGTGTCTCTTCTTCCGGCTTTTGTTCACTGATCTCAGGTTCTTCTTCCGGCTTAATTTCTGATTCAGTTTCTACCCTAGCATCCCATACGTCTTCTTCGGCCACTGGTTTTTCTATTTCAGGTTCCGCTATTATTCCCTTTTCAGCTTCTATCTGGACAGACCAGGACTCTTCCTTAATTATTGTGTTATCAGGAACTTGTTCTGCAATGTCTGAAGCAGAATCACTTTCAGTTTCCTTTACTAATTCCTCAGTAAATTCTTCGGTATTTTCAATCCCAAGCAAGCCGTTATTTTCCGTATCATTATCTGCAAATAATACAGATTCAATGTATTTAAGTTTCTCGGGTTCCCTTAATTTCTCAGGTTCTTTAAGAATCGTATATAAAAGTTTTCTTTCAGGAATTAATAATGCTGTACTACTGAGTTGTTTCTTCAGGTCTTCTGAGCCGGAAAGTGACAGTGAGCGGGAATAAAACAAATTCAAAATCTGGCAATAAGGAAACTTTTCGAGGGCTTTATCCAAAACTTTTGCGTCGTTGGCATCTATTGCAGAAGGATCTGCAATAAAATCTGCAAATAATTTGATCAATGAATCCTGTTGATTTGTTTGTTTCACTTTATGCTCAGTTTTTTGAAAGCTAAATATTTATTACCAATTGGCAAAAGCCTTGTTAAAAATATCCTCGGTAAGCTGACGGATGATCAGGGCTAATAATTTTTGTTCCTGTGTTTGTATTGGACCCTGGTTCAGGCTAAATTCCTGAAATGCCTGAAATGATTGTTCAAAATTCAATTCAGGCTTCAGAATATTGCTGTATTTGACACTCACAGTTACTGTAACTCTGTTCAGACCTGCCCGATCATTTCCCTGAATAGCAACAGGTCGGATAGTGTAGTCAGTAATCCTGCCTTCAAAATTAGCATCTGCTTCGGCTCTTACAATACTTAATCTGGACTGATTTCTTATTCTGTCTTTTAATCCTTCAGTAAACTGCTGACTAAGATAAGGCACCACCAAAGCTGAAGTATTCTCAAAGAACTGAACAGAGATAGTCTTCATTTCTGGCGGAATCGAGGCTCCAGAAAAAGAATAGGTGCCACAGGATTGAGAAAGCAGTACGAACCCGAGAATGAGTGAGATTCTGAATTTTGAAAGTATCTTTTGCATATTCACCGGTAGGTTTAGAGTTCTAATTCCTTTATTTTACGATACAAAGTACGTTCTGAGATTCCAAGCTCATGAGCAGCAAGTTTTCGTTTTCCTTTATGCTTTTTGAGTGCTTTCTTAATCAGGTCAGACTCTTTATCAACTAATGATAAGGATTCTTCCACTTCTTCAGCCTCATCCATCATGTCATATGACTTATCATTATTAGGTTGGTGGATGACCAATTGATGCGGATCTGGACTGAGGTTATTACTTCCCGGAATTTCGATATCCCGGTAAAGCTGATTGATTACCTTCTGGTTTGACTGAATACTTGAAGTATTGCCGCCATTTTGTATGATTTCGGCAACAAGCTTTTTAAGCTCCATCATGTCCTTCTTCATATCGAACAGTACTTTATAAAGAATATCCCTTTCTGAAAAATCATCCTTATTCTGATTTGGAATACGCATAGGAAGAGTACTTCCAGCCTCGGTTGGAATATAATTCAGCAAATGTTCTGCCGATAAATTTCTGTCTTTTTCAAGAACGGCAATCTGTTCGGCAATATTTTTAAGCTGACGAACATTACCGGGCCAGCTATAATTCATTAAAAGCTGCTGTGCACTTTGGTCAAGTTGTACGGAAGGACTTCTGTATTTATCTGTAAAATCGGCAATAAACTTCCTGAAAAGTAAATTTATATCCTCCTTACGTTCCCTTAATGCCGGAATTTTCAATGGCACCGTGTTCAAACGGTAATAAAGATCCTCCCTGAATTTCCCTGCACTTACAGCATCAAAGACATCTTTATTGGTAGCAGCAATTACACGTACATTTGTTTTCTGAACTTTAGAAGAACCAACACGAATATATTCACCAGTCTCTAAAACCCTTAGCAAGCGAGCCTGTGTGCCGATTGGCAGCTCAGCAACCTCATCAAGGAATATTGTACCACCGTCAACTACCTCAAAATATCCTTTGCGGGCATCATGGGCTCCTGTAAATGACCCTTTTTCGTGGCCAAATAGTTCGGAGTCAATTGTTCCTTCAGGTATCGCACCGCAGTTTACAGCTATAAAAGGACCATGCTTGCGGGCGCTCAATGAATGAATGATATGTGAAAAAACCTCTTTACCACTGCCGCTTTCACCGGTAATCAGCACCGAAATGTCGGTTGGTGCTACCTGTCTGGCAATATCAATGGCCCGGTTAAGTAAAGGTGAATTACCTATAATGCCAAATCTGTTTTTTATGTCCTGAACATCCATTATTGTAAGTTGATGATTTGAAAATTTGATGATGCTATATCATCTCCAGATCAATCTTTATTTTTTTTTGTTTAAAATAGCTGATTTTTAATTAGTGAAACTGACATTTTCAAATTGTCAACCCGATAGCTATCGGGTTGACAAATCTCCAAATCAACCCTCAATTCTCCCGATCAAAGTGGCCGGAGTACAGCTCTCTATTCTTACATTAACATAATCACCTGCTTTGAAAGCTTCATCTACCGGAAATACTACAGTGATATTATGCTCACTTTTGCCTGAAAAATCCTTGTCTGATTTTTTTGAGAATCCATCAATAAGTACTTTGTGTGTTTTTCCTATATGCTGCTGTAAACGTTTAAAAGAGCATTCTTGCTGCTTTTTGAGAATTTCATTAAATCTGCGGGTCTTTACTGTTTCAGGAATATCGTCCTCAAAGCGCTTGGCGGCAAGTGTGCCTGGACGCTCTGAATAGGTATACATATAGGCAAAATCAAATTCTGCATACGCCATAAGGCTCAGGGTGTCCTGATGCTCATCTTCGGTTTCAGTACAAAATCCTATAATGATATCTGTTGAGACTGCACAATCGGGAATAAGTTTTTTAATCGTATCAATCCGCTCAATATACCATTCACGGGAATAGGTACGGTTCATCAGTTCAAGTACCCGCGAGTTCCCTGATTGTACTGGCAGATGAATATGATTACAGATATTTTCATACTTATTCATTGTATGTAATACCTCATCGGTTATATCCTTAGGATGGGAAGTGGAGAAACGTACTCTCAGGAGCGGATTAATTTGAGCAACAAGTTCAAGTAGTCCCGCGAAGTTTAGGGTCTCACCCCAGTCCTCTCCAGAGGAGATGGAGCCGAACATTTCCATCTCCCCTCTCTCCAGGAGAGGGGTTGGGGGTGAGGCTGTTCCTCCCCATTTATAAGAATCTACATTCTGACCAAGGAGGGTTACCTCACGATAACCACTCTCAAATAATTCACGGGCTTCCTGAACGATTGAATGCGGATCTCTGCTTCTCTCTCTGCCTCTGGTGAAAGGGACCACACAAAATGAACACATATTATCGCAGCCTCGCATAATGGATACAAAAGCGGAAATTCCATTGCTATTCAATCGCACCGGACTAATATCAGCGTAGGTCTCTTCCCGGCTTAGAAGTACATTGACTGCCTTCATCCCATCATCTGATTTTGCAATCAGATTTGGCAGGTCACGATAAGAATCAGGCCCGATTACAATATCAACAAGTTTCTCTTCCTCAAGAAATTTGGATTTTAAACGCTCTGCCATGCAGCCAAGCACACCAATCGTCATTCCCGGACGTTTGTTTTTTGCTGCTCCAAATTCACGCAGACGATTTCTTACCCTTTGCTCAGCATTGTCGCGAATGGAGCAGGTATTTATAAAAATCACATCAGCTTCTTTATACTGGGAGGTTGTTTCAAATCCCATGTCCAGCATAATCGATGCAACAATCTCACTGTCAGAGAAATTCATAGCACAGCCGTAACTTTCAATGTACAGTTTTCGGCCTGTATATTGCCCCTTACTCTCTAATAATAAGGCTTCACCCTGACGAGATTCATCATGTATTGTTGTTGCTAATGAATCTTTTAAGTTTATTGGGCGCTCAAACATTCTTTGTTAAATTAGCTTCAAAAATAAGATTTTTTCCTCAAAATGACAATTTGGCAGAGATTCTTTTTGTATCGGAGTCCATATTTTTAAATTATATTGACATATCTGATAATCTGTAAATACCTTTAAAAAATAAGGCTATCTTAGAGTTTAACTGAGATCACTTTATGGTTCTAACTAGTAACAAAGCTTTACTTCGAAGATGGATCCTTTCAGTCTTAATGGTTCTGTTCCTGCTGATAACAGCCGCGGCAGTGTATCTGAACTTTCACTGGAAACCTATTTTAACTCAAAGGATCAAAGAGGCTATTCATAAATCAACAGATGGCTTATATAGGATAGAATTTGAGAATATCCGGGTAAATTTTCTCATAGGAAGGGTAAACGTATCGAATATTCACTTTATACCCGATACGATGGTGTATGCAAAGATGAAATTTGACAGCATTGCACCCAGGCATTTATATGAAGTTGAAATAGCCGAATTAATTTTAAAAAAGATACAGCCCTGGAAAATATATATATCCGGTAAACTTGAAATGAGTGCGATAGAAATTGATCGGCCATCATTGAAGGTTGTGTTTTCTAAGGTGCAAAATACTATCAAACCTTCTGAAAAAGACCAGAGAACTGTTTACGAACATCTTGCTCCATACCTCAACTCGGTTAAAATCGGAAAAATCATTCTAAAGAATGCAGATTTTAAGTATATAGATCATAGTGCAGAGGGAGGAACTAAAACAACCGAACTTAAAGATCTTTACCTAAGAATCAGCGATCTGCTGATAGATTCGGCATCCCAATTCGATCGTTCTCGCTTTTATTATACCAAAGATATCTATGCCGAAATCCTTGGTTACAAAACAGTTACAGCCGATGGGAATTATAACCTTCAGTTCAGTGAGTTCAAAGCTTCCACATCCGGGAAATATGCCTATATAAAGGGCTTTAAGCTTCAGCCTAAATTATCGGAGATGGAGTTTGCAGCTAGTTTTAAATACCAGAAAGACCGATATTCTGCACACTTTGAAGATATTGCATTAAGTAATATTGACTTTAAGCTCTTGAATCGCGACAGAAGACTGATAGCATCTTCTTTAACATTAAAAAAGGGTAATTTATCAGTTTTTTTGCACCGTGGAAAACCAGACTCTTTGAGGGATAAGGGTCTTAATTTTCCTCAACTGGCACTTAGAAGATTCAAGCTTGATACAACCATAGATACTGTTCTGATTAAGGATTCACATATAAATTATTCAGAGTACAATCCTGATTCAAAAAAGAAAGGAACACTTTCCTTTGGAGAGGTCAACGGAAGTATTTTAAATCTGACCAATGATTCGCTCAAACTACTTAAAAATAAATTCAGTGAAGTAAAGATTACTTCTCTTTTAATGAATCGTGGCCGTTTCGATGTCGCAATGAAATTCAATTTGCCAGATCCTTCAGGAGCCTTTGAATTTTCGGGAAAATTAGGAAAGCTTGATGCAGAAATGTTTAATACGGCTATTAGGCCATTATCTCTGATTGAGATCAAATCGGGATTTATAAATCAGTTGGTCTTTAATGGTCGTGGAAGTATTAACGGAGTAAGAGGAAATCTAACCTGTTATTATAATGATTTGAAAATTACTCTTTTAGAAAAAACTGAGAATTCGAGTCGTTTAAAAAGAAAAGGTATCGCCTCTATTTTTGCCAATGTTCTTATTATAAAGGATGATAATCCCATGAAAGGTGAACCCGTTAGGAGAGCAGCATTTAATTACGCCCGACCTCAGCGCTCATCTTTCTTCAACATGATCTGGAAGGGATTTGCCGAAGCTTTATTAAATACCATAGGCTTTGATAAAGCCACTCAGTCTGAGATCAAAGCAAGGGTAAGAAAGATAGAACTCGAACGTATCAAGAAGGAAGAAAGACGTGATGACCGCCTTAAAAAACGTGATGAACGAAGGGTGAACAGAAACGAGAGCAGGTAGAATCCTGGTCAACCCGGACTAGTCCCGGGTCGGAATCAGAAAATTCCACCCGTGCTCATCTTTAGAGCGACCGTATCTTAATTCATTCAATGTATCCAGTACTCGGTTGGAAAATACCCGTTTTGCCGGGTCAGGAAGGGTATATAATTCACCTTCATAACCAATCTCTGCTATATGAGCAATTGTTGCCGCAGTACCTACACCAAATGCATCAGTAATCCTGCCATCTTTAATCCCCTGGATAATTTCTTTCACAGAGATTCTGCGTTCTTCAATCCCAATACCCCATTTTTTTGCCAGAGTTAAAACGGTATCACGTGTTACTCCTTTCAGAATCGTATCTCTGGTAGAAGGGGTAATTAATATGCCATCCATCATGAACATGATATTGGCTGCTCCTAATTCTTCAATATAAGCGTGTTCTTTTGAATCTGTCCAAATCAACTGGTCATAACCTTCCTGTGTTGCTTTCATTGCCGGAAGCATGGAGCCGCCGTAATTACCTGCAGCTTTAGCGAAACCGAAACCTCCATCGCTTGCCCTTGAGTAAAAAGTTTCAACTTTAACCTTCAGATTCTTTGAAAAGTACGGGCCAACCGGTCCGGTTAATACGATATATTTATAGCTTGCCGAAGGGTTTACACCTAAAAAAGGATCAGTAGCAAACATGAATGGTCTAATATAAAGGCTGTGATTTGCCTTAGAGGGTACCCAGTCCCTGTCAAGATCAACCAATGTTTCGAGGCTCTTTAAAAATGTATCAACCGGAAGTTCAGGCATGCATAAACGCTGCGCTGAAAGGTTAAAACGTTCTGCATTTTTATCAGGTCTGAAGATACTGACATTTCCATCGGCGTGTTTGTAAGCCTTAATACCTTCAAAAAATGATTGACCGTAATGAAGAGCTGATATGGCAGGGCTGAACCCGATCTCTCCATAAGGTACAATTCTGAAATCTTTCCATGCTCCATCGCTGTAATCAGCAATGAACATATGGTCGGAAAAAGTCTTTCCAAAGGGTAAGTTATCGAAGTCAATATCAGCCAAACGTGACTTGGCCGTTTTTGTGATGGAAATGGTTAATTTATCAGACACTGTATTAAAATTTAATTAGGCTGGCAATTTAATGATTTTTGTCAGAAAATCGTACTCTGAACTGCTTTTTGATCAGTAAACTTAGGCTTAATAGAGTATTCTGAACTTAATTGTATGATCAATCTGTTTCAGAGCCTTGAGTACTTTTTTATCATATTCATCGCTCACATCGGTAATTACGTAGCCAATACTTGGATTTGTCATCAGGTACTGACCAACAATATTAATATGATGATCTGCAAAAACCTTATTGATTTGAGCCATAATACCAGGCATATTTTTGTGGATATGAATCAAACGGTGAGCTCCGGAAATCCGTGGAAGCTGAAGATTTGGGAAATTTGCACTCACATAAGTATGGCCATGATTGATGAAATTAATCATCCTTTTCGCAATAAATTCTGGATTCTTGGGACTGCGCTTAGGATCGTCAAAAATGACAATACCCATGTCAGTACATAACCCATGAGAGAGCTTCGGCTCACTGTTCCCAAGATAGCCGATAGTCTTCAGTTTTACTGCACGTTCAAGCTTTTCTCTTTCCAGTAATTCGCCATTAGCCAATAACATCATACCCACATCCGGAACATATTTTTCTTCAAAAGTTTTTTTATGCCGGATAGAAAATCCATCCTTCTTTAAGGTTTGAATAGCCAGCTCAGGCACATCTCCAATCACCAGACAAAGAATTCTGTTTTTAGGGTAGGAAATAGCCCTGGGTAAATTATTGACGTACAGAAATTCATCAAAACTTGGAGTCACATGATCAGCTTTCTCTGCTATAGTTTTACGTTCGATATTCTCAGTAAAGGCATAGAACTTTTTAATCATACCGAATTCCTTCAGTTGAAAATCAGAATGTCCATCACCAATTCCGTAAATATCTCCTTTGAGATCAAGTTCTTTTAAGAGCTTGACTTTCCCTCCCTCATTGGAAAGCGGATTATTTTCATCATACCCGATAATCTTCCCGTTTTCATCAAAAACAAAAGTGTTTGCATAAATATTTTCCTTACGGATGTGATAAGGAAGTACTACAGGGGTAATAAACTCCTTAAATCCACCCGAAACTATCAGGACCGAATCGGTATGTTTTTTGAAAAATGTTTTATTCCGTGAAAAAGATGAAGATACTTTCTTTTTGAGCAGGCTAACCAACTGCTTCAAGTGATTGCGATCAGCTTCCAGCAACTGAACACGTCCGGTAAGGCTCTCGCGGAAGGACATTTTACCTTCCATGGCTGCATTTGTAAGATCTTCAATTTTTTGATAAATCTTTTCCCTGTCGGGATGGTTCATTAATGAGATACGTGCCAGTTCGTCCAATGCTTCTACCTGAGTAAAGGTACTGTCGAAATCTATGATATAAAACTGCTTCAATGCTTTATGAATTAGGAGATTAACTATTTTTAAGGTGAAGACAAATTTCGCTGATTGATTCATCAACGGGTTTGAAATTAAAGTTTAAAGCTTTTTTAACTTTTTCATTAGAATAGGTTTGCTTTTTGAATGCACTGCGTACGGTTTCAGCACTAAGGCCAAACTTTTTACCTGTGAGAAAGGTAATTACACTGCTTCCGAGCCATGCGATGTACATCATCCACGGCTTTAAAGGAATAGCAGGGGGTTCTTTCCCAAATTTCATGGCAATATTCGCAAAAAACTCTTTGTAAGTCAAATTCTCTGAATTGAGGATAAAACGCTCATTAGAAATATTGCTTTCCATTAAAAGGATCATCGTTTTCGCAACATCTGAAACATCAACATAACCGCAACTTCCTCCCGGGAAGTAATTCAGACCTTTACGGATAGATTCAAACAACTGTCCGCTGCCTTCTTTACCGACATTTTTGCCGATAATGATCGATGGGTTTACAATAACGGCACTCAGGCCTTCTGCTGCTGCTCTGAAAACTTCCATCTCACTTTTATATTTTGAGATTGAATATGAACTCTGACCGGAACCAAATTCCCAATGATTCTTTTCTGAAATAAGAGCACCCTTTTTACTCTCACCCAATGCCGCAATCGAACTTACATGTAAAAATCGACGGATATTTTTTTCCATACAAATATTAAGCAGGTTAGCAGTGCCTTCCACATTTACCTTGAGCATCTCTTTTTTGTCTTTGGGATTAAAAGATACCAGGGCGGCACAATGATAAACATAGCTTATCCCATCCATGGCCTTGCTCAGAGCAAAATAATCAAGTATATCTGCATTGAACCACTCAATTCCTTTTTTATCTGCTAATATTTGGGGTATCTGGGATGTATCCCTCTTGATTGCTCTGATCTTTTCTCCTCTGAGCAGCAATTGGCTGATTAATTCTGAACCTAAAAAACCGGTAGCGCCGGTAACTAAAATCATCCGGATGAATTTTTTTAAATGCTTTCAAAAGTAACTGAATAAACTGATATTTGCTTTGAGTCTGTTCTCAATTATCTGATTCTTCTTCAATTTTGCATAGTGCAAAATTAATCGGGGGCTATTCAATTTTAAAATTGTCAATTAAATTACAGGAACAATTACTATGTCATTATCCGATTTTCTTAGTCCGGTTGATCTCGATTCCATAAGCCCAGAAGGTGGTTTTTTCACGAGTCATCTTGGAGCTAAGCTAGTGGTCTACCATGATGACTTTCCTGATCTTGATAGCGGTCTTTTTGATATTGCCCTGATTGGTGTACTCGAAGACCGGAATTCTATTAATAATATAGGTACAGCTCTTGCGCCTGACACCTTCAGGCAGAAGTTTTATGAGTTGAATGAGGGTAATTATCACACCCGTATCGTTGACCTTGGGAACATACGAGCCGGATACAGAGTCTCGGATACCTATATCGCTCTGAAACTTCTGGTAACCGAACTAATTAAAAAGAATATTTTACCAGTAATTATTGGCGGTGGTCAGGATCTGACTTATGCTCAGTTTATGGCTTATGAGGAGCTGGAGCAGAAAGTCGATCTATTGGTTGTGGATTCACATTTTGACCTTGATGATAATATTGACGGAACAATTGAAACTACTTCAATTTCATATCTGAACAAGATTTTTTTACATGAGCCAAATTTTCTTTTCAATTTCAGTAATATCGGATATCAGACCTTTTATGTTAATCAGGAAAGCCTGAAATTAATGGATAAGCTTTATTTTGATGTCCATCGTCTCGGAGATTTTTCAGGTAATATCAATCTTGCTGAACCGGTAATCCGCAATGCGAATATGATCAGTTTTGATATTTCTGCGATTCGATCATCTGATGCTGCCGGCAATGCCAATGCTACTCCAAATGGATTTTATGGCGAAAATGCCTGTCAGATCGCAAGATATGCAGGTATGAATGATAAGCTTTCTTCAATAGGATTCTACGAGTATAATCCGGCCTTTGACCTTAACCGGCAGACAGCAATGCTGCTCGCTCAGATGATTTGGTATTTTATTGATGGATTCTATAATAGGAAGAAAGAATATCCTTTATTACCTAAATCGCAATATATCACCTACAGAGCCGGACTCAAAGATGGATCTCATGAACTCGTCTTTGTCAAAAGCAAAAAATCAGATCGCTGGTGGATGCAGGTACCTTACCCTGCAGGCAAGTCAAAGAATGAAAGGCATCACTTGGTACCATGCCGCTATGAAGATTACCAAACAGCCAATTCAGGTGAGATGCCCGATTTATGGTGGAGGACGTATCAAAAACTTATTTGAGTTGTAAGTATTAAGTTGTAGGTTTTAAGTTTTATTTTGTTGTTCCAGTCAAATCAATTGCTCATAATGGAACCTTCCTGAATATTAATTGGATTAATGAACAAGGATCAAAGAGTAAAGAAATTAACGATAAATTTGAAATGATTCGGTCTAACCAACCAGCTAAAACCACTAACAACCAGCATGCTACTACTCGGAATCGACCTCGGCACTTCATCAATCAAAGTATCTGTTATTGATTCTCAAACTAAGGAATGCCTCTGTACGGTTCAATATCCGGAAACTGAAACAGTAATTATTGCTGAACATCCCGGATGGGCAGAGCAATCGCCGGAAGTATGGTGGGAAAATGTTCAGCAGGCAATTATTAAAGCAAATGCTTCGGGATTGTACGATTCAAAAGCCGTAGGAGCAATTGGAATTGCCTATCAGATGCACGGGTTGGTATTGGTTGATAAAGATCAAAAGGTACTAAGGAATTCAATTATCTGGTGCGACAGCAGGGCAGTTGAGATTGGAAATAAAGCGTTTCAGACCATTGGTGAGGAAAAATGTCTAAGCAATCTGCTTAATTCACCGGGTAACTTTACAGCTTCCAAGCTGGCTTGGGTGAAACGAAATGAGCCCGAAATTTTCGAGAGAATTTATAAAGTGATGCTCCCTGGAGATTTTATAGGCATGAAGCTTAGTGGTGAGATCAATATCAGTGTTTCATCTCTTTCAGAAGGTGTATTCTGGGATTTTACAAGGAATGAACTATCAAAGGAAGTTTTAAATTATTTTGCTTTCCCTGAAGATATTTTCCCTGAAATTCAGCAGGTATTTTCGGATCATGGCAGGCTGAGTACTGAAATAGCCTCCCGCCTTTCATTAAAGCCGGGGATACCTGTAAGCTATAAGGCAGGAGATCAGCCCAATAATGCACTTTCTCTGAATGTTTTAAAACCCGGAGAAGTTGCCGCCAACGGAGGTACCTCAGGAGTAATTTATGGTG
Source organism: uncultured Sphingobacterium sp. (assembly GCA_964529165.1). GTDB lineage: Bacteria > Bacteroidota > Bacteroidia > Sphingobacteriales > Sphingobacteriaceae > Daejeonella. The sequence goes on along the minus strand of CAZGWG010000028.1, from coordinate 6,535 downwards.
TTTCAGATGAACTGACTTATGATAAGCAATCTCGGATTAACAGTTTTGCCCATGTTAATTTTTCTGAGGAACAAAAACGAATCGGGGTATTGCTTTGTATCAATGGGACTGGAATTCTGAATCGATGGACCAGAGATGTAATTGCTCCGGGTATTACTTATGATACTATAAATGCTGAAGCTTTATCAATCAGAGCAGGTAGTAATGGACTCCGGGTTTTGCCCTTTGGAAACGGTGCTGAGCGCATGCTGAACAATAAGAATATAGGTGCTCATTTCCATCATATTGATCTTAATCTGCATAACCGTGCTCATATTTTCAGGGCTGTTCAGGAAGGCATAGCCTTTGCCTTTCGTTACGGACTCGATATTATGCGTGAGAATGGAATGAAACCCGCACTTATTCGCGCAGGTAAAGCGAATATGTTTTCAAGTGAACTTTTTATTGAAGCATTTGTCAATGCATGTGGTGTTCCGGTAGAGTTATACAGCAATGAAGGCAGTATTGGAGCAACAATTGGGGCCGGAATTGGTATTGGAGAATTCAGCACTGAGAATGCATTTTCAAATTTGAAAGCCCTTCGTAAAATCGAACCTCAGAAATCAGAAGAATATGAGATGATTTATCAGGAATGGAAGGAATTGTTGTTGGGACATTTGTAGGCTTGCTTCCTAATACTCCGCCATCCCGACACACAACGAAAATCAGGATACTATCTCCCTTTAAGGCTGGCCTGTACCTTTAAGCTAGTCTAATGCCCCTCACTGTGTTGGAATAATGTCAATCGTATGTCAACCCTTGTCCAACACTGTCTGTATCGGTATAAGGTCGGTATAAGGTCCCTATAAGGTCGGTATAAGGCTTGCTGGAAAATCGTTTGAAAAACTCCGGACTGATTTAAAAACAATGTAATAAAAAAGACCAGAACTACCAAATCTTTAATAAAAAATTGCCCTGTTGGGATAGTTGAGATCTGATAGCTATCGGGTTGAAAATAGAGAGTAGATCAATATCAAAATGTTACTATAATCTGCTTTACAGGTAGGGTTCTGCTCCCAAAGGGCATATACTTAAAATTAATTCAGTGCTTTAGTCAGAGATCCTTCTCCGCCTGGGGCGGATCAGGGTGATGGCAGGCCGGGATGCGCTTTCTAACCAAACATTGGAGCTCAGCCCCAAGCCGATCCTATTTCCCTTTCCCAAAATGATAATCCGCAAACTTTATAAACTGCTTCCAGTCGTAAACAGTCATATCATGTTTTCCTTCCCGGTTATGATAGGCCAGAGGAGATTCAATAACAGGCATATTCAAGACCGGAGGAACATCGGGTAATTTTGATTTTAAACCATAAAAACCATAAACATCCTCAGCGTTTTTCAGGGATAAGAAAGTACCCTTAGGATCAGCCCAGAGATCTTCAGAAGCATTTGTTGCATAAACCGGTCTGGGTGCGATCAGGGAGACCAGCATGTGCTGATCAACAGGCAAAAGCTCCTCATGATCGTTAAATTTTTTATAATTGGTGTTAAACCAATGTGGGAACGAAGTATTGATCCTTCTCACCCGTTCTCCAAATTGTCTGCGCGCAAGTGCTGCTCCTGTACTTCCGGAGCAGTTAGTAATACAGATTGCAAAGCGCTGATCCTGCGCAGCTGCCCAGAGTGATGCTTTTCCTCCCCTTGAATGACCGGTAAGGGCTACCTTGCTTTTATCGATTTGAGGATCAGTTTCAAAATAATCCATGACCCGGCTCGCACCCCATCCCCAGGCACCGATCGCACGCATTCCATTATCCGCACTCAATTGTTCTGGATATAATTGCAAGACACCATTCATAAACTCAGCTTTATTGTCCGGTGCAAGATCACTCACATGAAATGCTGCAATGGCATAGCCTGCATCAATAAGCACTTCTGCTGGCCAGAATTCGCTTATTATTTTTCTGCTGGGGTCCGTATTTTCCTTGCCGCGATTATTGATCAGTAAAAATGCAGGGCTTGGCTTTACTGCCTTATTTGGAGTAAAAAGAATAAGATTGATCCTGACACTTTTATTTTTATTGAATACCTCAATCAAAACTTCTTTGTGGTGTGCTTTGCCATTCATGCTGTTTTTATCCTCACTAAGTACAGAAAAACGGATATCTTCAAAAGACTTAGGTACCTGCCCGTAAATATTATCTTCGAATAAAGTCAACACTTCAGGTCTTCTGATCTTTTCCCAGGCCTTTTTGTTTTTTATTGTTTTGTTATCACTTGATTTAAGAACATCCGGAAGGGTATAGGCAGGCACTTTGGATTCGTCATAATTCGATTCTTCATGATTTTGGGCATGAAGCTGAATACAAATGATCAGGCTAAGGCAGGTTAAGAGATAGGCTTTCATGGGGTGTTATTTACAATTCCGGAATAATAATTCTGATTATAAATATAGGTTTTTGTCTGCGAACCAGAATTTTCACAATTACCGTCATCCCGACAAGCGATTGTAATAGTTTTCTATTCAAAAATTTTGCCGCGAGGAGGGATCTGTTCCAAGGATGCACTAACAGAAGCTTTCTCTGCTCATTGGTTTGGGATCCCTCAATCGTTCGGGATGACGCCCTCCCATTTTGTTGAATTGTGCAACATTAGCTCCTCAGTTTTTCACTAATTATTATTTAATTCTATAAATTCGAAAACATAAAAATTTCAGAATGGCAAACATCACAACAGGAGATAAAGAATTTTTCAAAGGCATAGGCCAGATACAATATGAGGGGCCTGAATCCAATAATCCATTGGCCTTTCGCTGGTACGACGAGAACAGAATCATCGCTGGTAAAACTATGAAGGAAACTTTGCGTTTTGCCTGCGCCTACTGGCATTCATTTGTTGGAAATGGATCAGATCCTTTCGGAGAACCGACCCATATTTTTCAATGGGACACGAAGGGTGATGCGGTTGAACGTGCTAAAGATAAAATGGATGCGGCCTTTGAGTTTATTACCAAGATGAATCTGCCGTATTATTGTTTTCATGATGTGGATGTGGTAGATTATGGCAATGATGTTTTAGAAAATGAACGCCGCCTGCAGGCCATTACTGCTTATGCGAAAGAAAAACAAAAGGCCAGTGGAGTGAAATTGCTATGGGGAACAGCCAATCTGTTTTCACATCGCCGTTATATGAACGGAGCCTCAACCAACCCTGATTTTCATGTCCTGACCCATGCCGGAGCACAGGTAAAGGCAGCTCTGGATGCTACAATTGCCCTCAATGGTGAGAATTATGTATTCTGGGGTGGCCGTGAGGGGTATATGAGTCTGCTGAATACTGATATGAAGCGTGAACAGGAACATCTTGCAAAATTCCTGCACATGGCAAGGGATTATGCGCGTAAAAATGGCTTCAAGGGGACTTTCTTCATTGAACCGAAACCTTGCGAGCCAAGTAAACATCAGTATGATTATGATGCTGCCACAGTAATTAGTTTCCTGCGCCAGTATGATCTGATGGATGATTTTAAACTAAATATTGAAGTCAATCATGCAACATTGGCCGGACATACTTTTCAACATGAGCTGCAGGTGAGTGCAGATGCAGGCCTGCTCGGATCGATCGATGCGAATCGTGGTGATTATCAGAATGGCTGGGATACCGACCAGTTCCCGAATAATATTAATGAACTGACAGAAGCGATACTCGTGATCATTGAAGCCGGAGGTTTTGGTGGCGGAGGTATTAATTTTGATGCCAAGATCCGCAGAAATTCAACTGATCCTGCCGATTTATTCTATGCTCATATCGGGGGCATGGACACTTTTGCCCGCGCTCTGATCGCTGCTGATAATATTTTGAAGCACTCGGATTATAAAAAGATACGCAAGGATCGTTATGCCTCTTTTGATTCGGGGAAAGGCAAAGATTTTGAAACAGGGAAACTGAGTCTGGAAGATCTGAGAAACCTGGCAGTTGAAATGGGCGAGCCTGAAGTGAAGAGTGGAAAGCAGGAGTACCTGGAGAATTTGGTGAACAGGTATATTTTTTAAGAGGGTTTGGGGGTACTAATATGAGCCATATCCCTTTCCAAACCATAGATTGGTCGGCCATTGAAAAAACCGAACATAAAGGTGAAAGTGGAATAGCTTATTGGCAGACCATTCAGTTTCCCGGACTTAGGATTCGCTTAGTTGAGTATTCGAAAGGTTATCTGGCAGACCACTGGTGTCAGAAAGGGTATATAGTTCATTCTCTGGAGGGAAAATTTATTTCAGAGTTGAAAAATGGTGAACATGTGAAACTTGAAAAAGGCGGCACTTATGTGGTATCAGATGAACTGAGCTCGCATCGTTCAGTAACTGAAAATGGCGTTAAACTGCTTATTGTGGATGGTGATTTTTTGAAACTTGGTTAGTCATGACCAGTAGGATTGGCTCCCCTGGGTCTAAATAAATTTCTGATTTTTATCGATAGCTAAATGAAAGTACACCTTTAAAGTTTTTATTTCAACTTATGGCTGCTTTTTCTAAGATTTATTAAGGGAATAGTTTGTTTCCTTAATAAGAAACTTTTATCTTTGAATAATTTACAGAAGCCGAAGTTTAGCGTTCAATTTTTGGAAGAGGCAGCTGGATTTCTCGCACTTCTTGATGAGAAAGTCAGGATTAAGATCATTTATAATATCACAAAATCAAGATATTCAAATGATAAGGAGCTTTTTAAAAAGCTAAACGATGAGATATGGGAGTTTAGAACTCTTTATAATCATATTCAATACCGGCTTTTTGCATTTTGGGACAAGCGTGTGAGTACCGAAACTCTCATTGTTTGTACTCATGGAATTATTAAGAAATCAGAAAAAACGCCTCAGGTTGATCTGAATAAGGCCGAACGGTTGAGAAAACTGTATTTTACACTCAATACACCTAAAAATGAGTAAGCCAAGCTTGAGAACTTTTACACTCGAAGAAATCACTGATAAGCATATCGGTCAGCCAGGAACACTCAGGCGCGAGGCTTTTGAAAATGAATTGCGTCTCGACCTGTTGGGAGAAGCGATCAAACAGGCACGTTTAGACCGTAAATTAACACAGGAAGAATTGGGTAAGCTGGTTGGGGTACAAAAGGCTCAAATCTCCAAACTTGAAAACAGTCTGACCGATGCCCGGGTAGAGACAATACTCAAAGTTTTCAAAGCACTAAATGCAAAGATTAGCTTTAGCGTGGAAATGAAAAATTAATACTGTCAGAATGAAAGAATCGCAGATTTATAAATCTAAAACATGCCAAGAACCCGGGTCCAATTGGGAGAAATCATTTAGGGTTATGCATGATCGTGGTGATGAAGAATTGTTGATTCGGGATTTATTTGAGGATGAAGATTTTGAAAAATGGACTTTTGATACCCAGTCCAATGAGTCAAATAAACCTTGAGCACCCTAAACCTAATCCATAATACCCCATTGATCTTCCTCGACAAGATCAGTGCCGATTTGCCCGGAAAGATCTATGCCAAGGCAGAGCATTTGCAGCCGGGCGGAAGTATCAAAGACCGGGCGGCTTATCAGATTATCTTGGATGCTTATCAGAACGGCAGTTTGAAAAAAGGACAAACGGTCGTGGAAATGACCAGCGGGAACATGGGTGCCGGACTGGCTTTGGTATGCAGGCAATTCGGCAATCCATTTGTAGTGGTGATGTCGGAAGGAAACAGTCCCGAACGCAGAAAAATCCTGAGCGCTTTTGGCGCAGAGCTTATACTTACTAAGCAGGTCGACGGAAGCCCCGGAATGGTTACCGGTGCGGATATTGCCCAGGCTATCGATGTTGCAAAAGATATTGCTCAAAACAGGAATGCATTCTATGCAGATCAGTTCAATAATCCATCCTGTATTAAGGCACATTTTAACCATACCGGACCGGAAATATTTAGAGATTTACCAGATACAGATGTGTTTATGGCATCTGTTGGCAGTGGCGGTACATTCATCGGGACTTCGAAGTACCTGAAATCAGTCAAACCAGGTATCAAATGCATAGTAGTTGAACCAGAAAAGGCCGCGATCCTAAAGACCGGGAAAGTTGATGATCCCAGACATATTATTCAAGGTACCGCTTACAGCCTGATCCCGCCGCATTGGGATGAGGCATTGGCAGATGATTTTATCACAGTAAGTGATGAGGAAGTAAGGGATATGAAAAAGAGATTATCCTCAGATCAGGGTTTATATGTGGGTTATTCAGCTGCTGCGAATGTAATTGCGTCACAGAAATATTTGTTGGCAAAGGCTGAACCGTTAAATGTTGTTACCATACTTTGTGATTCGGGATATAAATACAGCGACTAAATATATTTTTCTATAATTCTGGATTGCAAATCCAGATTATCAAGTATTCGACATGCCCTTCAGAACCTGTCGAACAGCTGTACATAATTGGCAATTGTCAACCCGATAGCTATCCTATCGTGTGGACACATCTTATAAACAGGTGTCTAAATATCAAATTTTATTATTAAGCAGGGATTTAGGCGTTATGCTGTGCCCCTTTGGAG
>CAZGWG010000027.1:16418-26822 GCA_964529165.1 uncultured Sphingobacterium sp. | reverse complement strand
TAAAACAAGATAAAAAACAGTACCTCGGCAAGATTTTATGTCGAACTCACGTTAACTTATTGTTCCCGGAAAGTGATCGTTCAGGTCCTGACTTTTTGTTTATTTCTATAAGCATACGACCACCTTCGGTGGTCGAAGCACAAAAAATTACCGAACACTCGTGACCCGATAGCTATCGGGTCGGGAATGGGGAAATAAATTGGAATTTGTTCTTTAGCTCAAATTTAAATCGACAAATCAATTCACCGACAAATCTACTTGCTAAACCCGATAGCTATCGGGTTGTTAATTATCAATCTTCAAAGAATAATTAATCTCCACTCCTCCTGATACCAGCATGTCATGAACAGAACAGTACTTCTTTACAGCTAGTTCTGCAGCTCTTTCTGCTTTAGCAGGATCGATATCACCTTTAAGCGTAAAAAGCAGATGAATCTTCGTAAAGATATGGGGAATTTGTTCTCTTCGCTCTGCTTCAACATCAACCGAAAAATCTTCGATTTCCTGTTTTTGTTTTTTAAGAATTGTAACCAAATCTAATGAACTGCAGGAAGCTAATGCCATTAGCACCATTTCCATTGGTCTTACACCTAATCCCTGACCACCAATTTCAGGAGAACCATCAATATGTACTTTTATTGTTGAAGAAGGGGCTGATGCTTCAAAATGAACCGCATCATTTACTCTTTTTAAGGATACTTTCACTGCTTTAGTATTTTATCAAAGTTAGGAATTTTTCAAGGCATATCAAACCAGCCAGGCGTATCAGATATCGTCAGTATCTAATTACTGATATTCAGGTTTATCACCAATATCTGATTGCCCAAAGCTGCAAAGGTCAAATCCCGTTTTAGAAATCTCTAGTGTTATGTTAAAAATAAAATGACATGGACGTTGATGGCATTGAGCAATCAGCTCTGCATCTCAATAATAATGAGTATTACTCAAATTTGATGGCTCAAAGCTCATCGCCCATAACAAAAGCTAATGATCCATTTACATTTAACTTAACACTAGTATCCTGCGTTAGCGCGGAACATCAGTGCCCCTACCGTCAGGTTTGTACGTGGATCAATCAGAATTGCACCCCCATTTAGCTTATTATCCTGATACAGATCAAAAGCAAGAGATTCTGCAGTTTTAAGTACAATACGACCGATATCATTTAGCTGAAAGGTATCTGTTTCTATCTTTTCAAGCGTATTGATATTAATCTTATGAAGGATTTCACGAATCTTACATTTGCTAACCTTACTGTTATGCTGGATCAGGTACATAATTGAGGGATCCAGCGGACGAGTATCCATCCAGCATAGATCTGCCTCAATCTCCTGCGAAACCAGTGGTTCATGCGAGGTGTTAACCAAAATATCTCCACGGCCAATATCAATATTATCCTTGAGGTGAAGAGTTACAGACATTCCGGAATGTGCCTCGTCCTGCTCAGTGAAATTCGTTTCTATTTTACTGATCTCAGAACGGATTCCTGAAGGAAGAACAGTAATCTTATCATTCACATGAAAACTTCCGCTTAAAATACGACCGGCATATCCACGATAATCATGAAGTTCGTCTGTCTGAGGCCTGATCACCCATTGTACAGGCATACGCGCCTGATGCGACAGAACTGCTTCATTTACCTCGATTGTCTCCAGATGATCTAGCAGACTTTTACCCGAATACCAGGAAATCCTTTCAGATTTATTAACAATATTATCTCCCTTTAAAGCACTTACCGGAATGTAGGTTACCTCATTTAAGTTCAGTTTAGTAGCAATTGCCGCATAAGCCTCCTTAATTGAATTGAAAACATCCTCACTGTAAGCCACCATATCCATCTTATTGATACAAACAACTACATGCTTAAGCTCAAGAAGGGAAACCAGGAATGAATGCCTGATGGTTTGCTCGACAACTCCATTACGGGCATCCACCAGAATTATCGCCAGGTCAGAATTGGATGCTCCGGTAACCATATTACGGGTATACTGAATATGTCCGGGAGTATCTGCTATGATAAATTTCCTTCGGTCAGTCTGAAAATATTTGTAAGCAACATCAATGGTTATCCCTTGCTCACGTTCAGCCTTTAAACCATCTGTTAAAATGGCCAGATCAATTGTTCCGTCATCATTCTTACGGTTTGACTGCTGTAAGGCCTCAAGCTGATCAGCGAGGATTGACTCACTATCATAAAGCAAACGGCCAATTAATGTACTCTTTCCGTCGTCAACACTTCCTGCTGTAAAAAATTTTAGTAAATCCATATTAAAAATATCCCCCCTTCTTACGGTCTTCCATGGCAGCCTCAGATACTTTATCATCCATTCTGGCGCCTCGTTCACTGATTTTTGAAAATTTGATCTCCTCAATGATATCATCAATCTGATCTGCATGCGACTCAACCGCTGCTGTACAGGTCATATCACCTACCGTTCTGAAACGAACATTTTTACGCTCTATATGATCCTCATGATCCATATTCAGAAATTCTGCTGCTGCCATTAACTGTCCATTTCGGGTTATAACCTCACGCTCATGTGCAAAATAGATTGATGGCAGTTCAATTCCTTCCCTGCGGATATAATTCCAAACATCCAGTTCAGTCCAGTTACTAATCGGGAATACCCTGACATTTTCTCCTTTATGGATTCTGCCATTATAAATATTCCATAGTTCAGGTCGCTGGCGTTTTGGATCCCATTGTCCGAACTCATCACGGACAGAAAATATCCTTTCTTTTGCACGGGCCTTTTCCTCATCTCTGCGGGCACCACCAATACAGGCATCAAACTTATTTTCAGCAATAGTATCGAGTAAAGTAACGGTTTGAAGCGCATTTCGGCTTGCATTTTTCCCGGTCTGCTCAATTACCTTTCCCTGATCAATTGAATCCTGAACATAACCCACAATTAGTTTTTCACCAATTCTGGAGATCATATTATCCCGGTATGTAATGGTTTCAGGAAAATTATGTCCTGTATCTATATGCACCAGAGGAAAGGGAAACTTTCCGGGTCTGAATGCTTTTTCTGCAAGCCTGACAAGTGTAATCGAGTCTTTTCCGCCAGAAAATAATAAAGCGGGTTTTTCAAACTGGCCGGCTACTTCACGCAATATATATATTGCTTCAGCTTCCAACTGGTCTAAATAAGTTGTGTCCTGTTTATTCATGTTATACTATAAAATCGCATCGCGATGCGTAAAAATTTGATTTATCCTGTTCAGGAAGAATGTAATCCACATTCCTTTTTATCCTGATCTTCCCACCACCATCGGCCTGCCCTGAAATCTTCCCCTTCTCTAACTGCACGGGTACAAGGTGCACAGCCAATACTTGGAAAACCCTTATCATGCAATGGATTATAAGGAATATTATTTTCACGGATATATGCTTTAACCTGATCGAGTGTCCAATCGAAAATCGGATGGAACTTAAGGATCTGATTCGCATCATCCCATTCAACCGGGTCCATATGCTCCCTGTTCAGCGATTGTTCGGCACGTATCCCGGTAATCCAGCATGAGTTTCCGGCCAAAGCGCGCTTCAAAGGCTCTATCTTCCTGATTCCACAGCATTCCTTACGGTTCTCAACAGATTCATAAAAGCTGCTCGGGCCTTTTGAACTGACCAGTTTTTCTACCGCTGCTGTATCAGGATAATAAGCATGAATAGGCTTTTCATACATCTCGAGTGTCCGGTTCCAGACATAATAAGTCTCGGGGAACAATCTGCCTGTCTCGAGTGTAAATACTTTGATTGGCAGATTATTCTTAAAGATAATATGAGTAATCACCTGATCTTCCCATCCAAAGCTCGTTGAAAAAATCACTTCTCCCGGAAAAGCCTCAATCAGATATTCCAGTGACTTTTCAATCCCTAAACCTTTGATATCCTGAAGTATTTTTTCCGAACTATTCATTGTATTTTAATTTTTTGAGTTATCAAGCGCCTGTGTCAGATCTTCCAGGATATCCTCAATATCCTCTAAGCCAACAGATATTCTGATGCTGCCCGGGAAAATGCCAATCTGTGCACGTTCTGCATCATTTAATTTAGAATGTGTAGTAGAAGCCGGGTGCGTAGCAATTGAACGCGTATCTCCAAGATTGGGAGACAGTAAAATCATTTTCAGTGCGTCCATAAATCTCTTCCCACGCTCAAAGCCTCCTTTAACAATGAAAGTAACAATACCTCCACCCTGTTTCATCTGACGCTTAGCCAGTTCGTATTGCGGATGTGAGGGCAGATGAGGATATCTTACAACTTCCACTTCCGGATGCTTCTCCAGAGCCTCTGCAACTTTCAATGCATTACTGCAATGCCTGTCCATCCTTACCGGAAGAGTTTCAAGACTTTTTGAAATAGTCCATGCATTAAAAGCCGACATTGCCGGCCCGGTATGACGGATAAAGAACATCAGCTCTTTCATCAGATCTTTACGACCGACTACCACTCCCCCAAGCACTCTTCCCTGCCCATCCATATATTTGGTTGCCGAATGACTCACCAGATCAGCACCATATTGAATAGGCTTTTGAAGATAAGGCGTGGCAAAACAATTATCCACGTTTAAAATAAAATTATGCTTTTGCTTTAACTTTCCAAGCCATTCAAGGTCAACCAGCTCAAGCCCAGGATTTGAAGGAGTTTCAAGAAATACCATTTTTGTCTCCGGACGCAATGCCGCTTCAAAATCTTCAGGTTTAGACGCATCTACATAAGTTGTGGTAATTCCCCAGCGCGGTAGCAATTGGGTGAACAACTGATGGGTAGAACCAAAAATAGAACGGAAAGCCACGATATGATCTCCGCTGCGAAGTAAACCAGCAATCGATGCAAATACAGCCGCCATTCCTGATGAGAAAGCAAGCCCTGCCTCAGCACCTTCAAAATCCCGAATTTTGTCAATGAACTCCGTTGTGTTTGGATTAGAGTAACGTGAATAGATATTCCCTTCCACTTCATCAGCAAACATAGCTCTCCCATGCTCTGCATTATCGAACACAAAACTTGAGGTCAGATAAATCGGCACTGAATGCTCCTTGTTAGCGGAACGCGCAGTCTGGGTTCTTATGAGCTTGGATTTTTCTTTCATTATTCTTCAGGATTTCGGCAAAAATACTTAATTAAATAAAATTAACTACAGCGATTATTATGGTTTAATGTTTGTTACTTAACTGGAAACAAAAGGAACCTACATAAGCATATAAATTAATACTCCTAAACCAATGAGCACTGAAATCAATAAAATTATCTGCCCTGTCTTCAATTTCACCTTCTCTTCATTGGAAGTAATGAGCATCGCAGTCGCCTTGTTTAACTCTTTAACCTTATGAGTAAAATCACCCTTAAGTGTATTTCTTAATGCATTCATCTGCTGGAGTGAAAGATCAAGCTCATCTGGTAAATGCTCCTGAAAAAGTTCTTTCAGTCGCTTGGCAATTGTCGGTGATTTCCCATTCGTCGAAATTCCGATTTTAAGATCACCCTTTTTAACAATTGAACCCAGGTAAAAATCACAGAGCTCTGGTTTATCAGCTACATTAATCAGCAAATTCAACTCACGGGCCATGGTTCTGATCTCTGCGTTTAAACTATTATCAGCGGTAGCAAGAATGACCAGATCCTGACCTGCAAGATCATTTGCTTCGAACCTTCTGTGAAATAGTTTTACTCCGGGATATGCTGTAACAAAATCCAGTAAGGCCGGCAGAAAGGTCTCAGAAACAATGTTGATTTTAGTTTCGGGACTATTTGATAATACAGCCTGTAATTTTTCAAGTCCAATATTTCCACCTCCAACCAGTAAAACCTGAAGCTCATTAAGCTTCAGGAAAACCGGAAAAAGCTGATTCCCCTTATTTTTAACTTCAATATTATCCCCGCTCTGAAAGTTCATAGAATGCCTTAATTGGCTGGAACTTTGAATGCAAGCCTACAACTTCACCAAAGATAATTAAAGCAGGAGAATCTATTTTCTGGTCCTGAGCAGTTTCAAAGATTGTTGCTGCAGTTGCCACGACAAGCTTTTCATTTTCCATTGACCCATTCTGAATAACTGCCACAGGAAGCCTGCTTTTACCTTCTGCAACAAATATTTCTGCAATTTCCTTTAGCTTTTTAACACCCATCAGAACAACAACTGTGGCATCCGTTTTAGCTGCTGTATACAGGTCTTTTGAAATTTCACCCGAACTGGTTGTTCCTGTAACAACCCAAAAACTTTCACTGGCCCCACGATGGGTAACAGGAATTCCCTGAAGCGCCGGCACTGATATACTGCTTGAAATTCCGGGTACTACCTCCGCCGGGATACTATAGGATGCAGCCATTTCCAATTCCTCAAAGCCACGTCCAAAAACAAATGGATCGCCGCCTTTCAAACGTACTACATGACCATAGTTTAATGCATAATCAATCATCAGCTTATTCACAGCTTCCTGCGAATAAGAATGATCACCTGAACGTTTTCCTACATATACTTTTATTGCATGCTCCGGAGCAAAATCAAGCAATTCATTATTAACCAAGGCATCGTACAAAACCACATCCGCAGATTTAAGAATACGTACCCCTTTTAAACTGATTAGTTCTGCATCACCCGGACCAGCACCAACCAGAGTAATTCTTGGTTCTTTTATTTCATTTTTAACCTGAGTTCGTATCATGATTGAATCGCCTCCTTTACTTTCTTAATCCTATTAATAAAATCAACCGTTGTTCCCACATACTTTTGGGCAAACTCAGCCGATGGCTCATTTTTATTTATTTGCAGTACCATTTCGCTAAAGCTTCCAAGATCTGCAAGAATGCTGCTCTCTTTGTATTGCTCGTCAAAATCCCTGATAATCCCTGTCTGTGTGCTGCTGTTTATTCCCTTATCAAGCAGCATGGCTTTTGCACTGCTAATGAATACACTGTAAGCATGATAAATCGAATCAGAGTAGGCTTTTGCTTCCAAAGATTCAAAAGACCACTGCAGTTTTTCTTCTGCTTCAAGCAATAAGGTAGATACCAGGTCAATCATCACCCCCGCACATTCTCCAACACCAATTGCTGTTTCGAATGTTTCTTCATGTCCCCAGTCCACAAACTCTTCAGGCGTTAATGTACTCAAATCGGCAAGTGGCTTTAATAACTGATAAAAATGATCTTTCCCAAGTCTGTCATAGTATTCATTGAAAAGTTCATTATCCTGTTTATTCTGTGAGTAATTATCCAGTACAAACCTGACAACGTCTTTGGTCCTTTTTGAAGGAACTTTAATCACTTTGTCTGCCGCCCGTCCCAAACCATCACCTAAAGTACCTCCGCCAAGTAAAACCTGTGCTGCAGGAACCACTTTTCCTGCGGCCTTTAATGAACTGCCGTGGAAACCAATCTGCGCAAGCCCATGCTGACCGCAACTGTTCATACAGCCACTAATCTTGATTTTAATGTCCTGGTTTTCAATTAATTCATCGTATTCATCAGCAATAAGATCCTCAAGAACACGCGCCAATTCAGTACTGTTTGAAATACCAAGATTACAGGTATCGGTACCCGGACAAGTTGTTACATCTCCGACGCTGTCAAAGCCGGGTTTAACAAAATCAAGCTCCTTTAAACGCTCATATAAAAGTGGTAAAGACTCTTTTCTTGCAAACTTTAACAATAAACCCTGGTTAATGGTAATTCTGATTTCATCAGCAACCAGTCCGCTAATCGCAGAAATAAACTTCCTGGCTTTAGCTGTTGGAATATCTCCGGTAGTAACCTTAATATAAACGCCATAAAATCCTTTCTGCTTTTGTTCAAATACATTGGTATCAAGCCAACGCTGGTATTGAAGCTGATCAGTGATTTGGGCTTCAGGCAGTGAAGATGGCTCAGGAATTTCAGGCAGGTGAATCGTATCACGATCAATGACAAATTTCTTGACGCGAGTGGCTACTTTCTCAGCTTCAATCAGACTTAAAACCTCTTCAAGACCTAATTTGGCGACCAGGAATTTCATTCTTGCTTTATTCCGGTTGGTACGCTCGCCATGTCTGTCGAATACCCGAAGCGTCGCTTCAATATATGGAATCAATTCATCTTCAGGCAGAAATTCGTTAATTGCATGAGCAATTGAAGGCTGAGCACCAAGTCCCCCACCGAATAAAACCTTAAAGCCGCGAATCTCTTTTCCTTCTTTTATCTGAACCTTTGGAATAAAACCCAGATCATGAATATAAGTAAAAGCTGAATCTGCCTCAGTAGCAGAAAAAGCAATCTTAAACTTCCTACCCATCTCCTGACAAACAGGATTCCTCAGAAAATACTTAAAGGTTGCATGAGCATATGGTGAAACATCAAAGGGCTCATTAGGATCAATTCCAGCAGTTGAAGAAGCAGTAACATTCCTTACTGTATTTCCACAGGCCTCCCGGAGGGTAATATCATCCTGCTCAAGCTTTGCCCATAATTCAGGTGTACGATCCAGGCTTACATAATGGATCTGTATATCCTGACGTGTAGTTAAGTGCAGATTACTGCTGGCATACTCGTCAGAAATATCTGCAATACGAAGTATCTGCTTAAAGCTAACCTTTCCAAAAGGAAGCTTGATCCGGATCATCTGTACTCCGGGCTGCCGCTGACCATAAATACCACGGGCCAAACGAAGGCTGCGAAACTTTTCATCATGAATCTTTCCTTCACGAAATTCCCGTATCTTCTTTTCTAGATCAATGATATCCTTTTGTACAATCGGATCTTCTAATTCTGTTCTGAAACTGTTCATTTATACTTCAAAAAAAAACCTCTTCTACGATGAAGAGGTTCATGCATATAATAAATTATTTTATGTCTGGTCTTCTTCAATGATTATTTATACCCATACAACAACGATAAAATGCTGCTCCATTGAATTTATCCGGGTTTAAGTTTTTCATTGCGCAAATATAATATAAAGCATATAGATTTAGTAGTCTTTTATGAAAAAAAATATTAAATATAATTTTCTATCAAGTTCTTCTCCCTTTTAATAACATCTGCAATACTTGTTTCGCTTAAAATTCTAACGGTAGCCTCTCTCACATCTACAAAAACATCTCTTACACCGCAAGTTAACTCATTGTCACATTCATCGCATTTCTGGTAAAAGTTCAGACTTACACAAGGCAACAATGCCACCGGCCCTCCGGTAAGACGGAGTATCTGAACCACAGAAATCTCTGCCGGATCTTTCACAAGGCCATATCCACCACCAGAGCCTTTTTTACTGTAAAGGAGGCCGGCATTTCTTAAATCGAGAAGAATCTGCTCCAGAAATTTCTTAGGAATATGCTCCTCAGAAGCAATCTTCGATATTTGAATAGGTGCCTCTCCAAAATTTTTTCCCAAAACTACGAGGGCTTTTAAAGCATAACGGGTCTTTTTAGAAAGCATATAATTCAGGAGTTTTATTATAAAGCAAATTAACGTAATTTCTTTTTGAAATCATCTCCAAATTCTGCGATGATTTAGAGCCTGTAACTTGCTTAAGATACGAAATAAGTTTTGAGATGCGAGCTATTTGATCTGACAGTCTTGTCTATAATCCTTGATCCTTGCTCCTAATTCCTGCTTCCTGGCTCTTCGTTCCAAGCTCCAATTAATCGTTATTCTTTATAATTCTGCTTACCCTTAAAAGTAAGAATACAGAAATTATTGATAATAAGACAACCACGTAAACAAGTGTGTCATAATGTTCAAGCGGACTTAATTTATCATGCTGAACCACGATCATACCACCAATGGCTGCTGCAATTCCTCCGGCAATCTGCTGCAGGGATGAATTAATTCCCATAAATGCACCCCGGTCTTTTTTCTGGGGCAAAGCCGATGTGAGTGCAATAGATGGAACCATCCTGCTCATAAAACCCACCTGCAAGCCCAGATTCATAACCAGTACAATCCAGAATGAAACAGGTCCAAGATTTGCATAAATAGTAATCACAATAATCAGGATTATTGATGCAATAGTGAACAGATGAAATTTATCGAACCGATCACTAAGCTTCCCAACAATCGGCATAATAGTAAGCGTGCAGACTCCCGAAGCCATGTAAATAAACGGAAGTTCATGAGCCGTAATCTTTAAATTATTAATCACATAAGCACTTCCCCAAGGCATCATCATAAAACTCCCCAAAGAAAGAAAGGCCGTTGCCAGAAAGCCGATACGATATTTGCGTAAGGTCAATGTCTGCAGTAAATGTCCAATTGCATTATCCTCGCTTTTTTGCTCAAGATGCTCAGTAACCGGCTTCAATTTAAATACAATGAAAAGCCAGACTACTATTGACAAAGCTACAATCATCAGAAATGGCGATTGCCAGCCCCAGATATTTGCGATGTATAAACTTAATGGGATTCCCAAAACCTGGCTTGCCCCA
>CAZGWG010000027.1:0-16408 GCA_964529165.1 uncultured Sphingobacterium sp. | reverse complement strand
CCCATTTGTAGGAAGCCAAATACCCTACCCCTTTTTTCTAATGGAAACAGGTCTGAAACAATTGCCATCGAAATCGAGCCAATCACTCCTCCAAATAAACCTGTAAAAATCCGCGCTGCCAGTAACATCGGATAAGTATGGCTTAAACCACAGAAAAGTGTTCCAACAATGAATCCGATATAAAAAAATAAAAGCAGTTTTTTCCGGTCAAAACGATCAGCAAAGCCTGCAGTCATCAGGCCCGAGAAACCGGCACTAAAGGCATAGGCAGATACCGATAAACCAAACTGAGTGGTGCTCAGGTTCATCGATTTCATCAGAAGATCCCCGAGCGGTGAGATCACAATGAAATCAAGAACAACTGTAAACTGAGTCAGTGTGAGGATCAGTATTACAAAAATTTCATACGATGAGAATTTCAGCTTAATATTTGTAGCTTCTGCACTCATCCCGAAATTAAATAAATGATCATAATTCTGTTGCCAATGGATTTGACTCCGCAAGATAATGGTTTATATTTTAGTTTAACCGAACCTCTTATTATTCATCCCGTCCAACTAAAAAATCAGCTATCCCACTTCTTGTTCCGTATTCTTTGTTATCCTATATTTACTTCACACAAAAAAAAATTGTTATGTATAAATTCATCTGCCTTTTATTCTTAAGCTGTATCAGTACGTCAGTTATCTCACAGGAAACTGCTGCCAAAAAAGAGAACATAACCTATTATGGAAAAGATTCTTTCCTGATCGAGGGTACCGGAGTTCCTGAATCTGAAAAAGAAAGTCCTTACGACCGTCTGCCGGCATCTTACAAGACTAAAGTCAGAAAGCCGGTTTGGGATTTGTCAAAAAACTCCGCCGGAATATCAATCAGATTTAATACCAATTCCAGTTCTGTAAAAGTTAAATGGGCCCTGCTGAACGATACGAAGATGAACCACATGGCCGAGACCGGCATAAAAGGCATTGATCTGTATTGCAAAGTTAATGGAGTCTGGACTTATGTCAATACAGGCAGGCCAACCGCAAAAGAAAATGAAGCTTCTCTAATTAGCGGCCTTAGTGCAGGTGAAAGAGAATTCAAGCTCTATCTGCCGCTTTACGACGGGACTACCAGCGTAGAAGTCGGAATAGAAAACGGCAGTACGATTACAAAGCCGGCTCCTGACAAAAAACTTCCAATTGTTTTTTATGGCACGAGCATTTTACAGGGAGGTTGTGCTTCAAGACCCGGCATGGCATTTACAAGCATCATCTCCAGGAAATTGAATGTAGATTGTATAAATTTCGGGTTTAGCGGAAACGGAAAAATGGATCCGCCTATGGCCGAGCTGATTTCAGGTATAAAGGCCTCTTATTATGTAATTGATTGCCTTCCGAATATGACCGCAAAACAGGTAACTGACAGTGTTATACCGCTGGCAAAAGCCATCAGAGCTAAAAACCCAAAAACACCAATTGTATTCGTCGAAAATGTGGAATATACAAGAGCCATTTTTCAGGCAGATCTGAATAAAAGTATGAATGAGAAGAACCAGGCCCTTAAAACAGAATTCGATAAACTGGTAAAAGAAGGAATGAAAGACCTGATATATATCCCTGCCGCAGGTTCAATCGGAACCGATTATGAAGGTACTGTTGATGGAACCCACCTGACCGATCTTGGCTTTCTGCGCTATGCAGATTACCTGATTGAGAAGTTCAAAGAAAATAAACTGGCAATCAGATGATTTAAGCTGATTAAAGTGCATTCGCGTTAAAAAAGAAGTATATAATTGTAGATAAGGTCAGAATGGAGGAATCTGATTTGGAAAGCAAGGCCGGTACTCCCAGGTTCCTGTAGCCGGGCTCTGCCCGTCCGAATGGCTTCAGCCGGGCGGGCGCTAAAGCTTTTGCCATGAAATATTGTTTTAATCGGCTTAATTGATTCGGCAAAAGGCTGTCGCTTCGATCCCGTTTAAATTGCAGGGAAAGTGCCGTTATTTGCAGCAGTTAAATTTCTGGCAGGAATAAAATTGATTCTCATTACAAAACTCTTCAAAACCCAACAAATGGCTTACTGCCCCAGGTAAACTAAACCGGGGCGACAGCGTTAGCTTTTTTGCGATCAGGATTTCTGCCATTTACGATTTTTTGAACGCAAAAAACTAAAGCAGAGCCCGTCATAACGGACTCATCCGGGCGGGCACCGGTCTGCAGTTACAAAAGAACCACAGCAGTACCTTTCCAAAAATTTAAGCCGGTTAAATATTTACCAGACTTACACCTCCACAATATCTTATACCTCTTAAAAAGTCCTTAACGGAAATCCTATTTACGCCGCATTTATTGAAAATATGCCAACTATAATCCCCTCTATTAAGCTACCCTTATGCTGTAAATTCTACTTAAAATGTATTGGAACATACAAATCTACCCTCTAAACCTTTCCTTCAAAAATTTGCCCGTATAAGAGCTTTTCTCCTTGACTAAATCTTCAGGAACTCCTTCAAAAACAAGATTCCCTCCCCTGTCACCCCCTTCAGGACCGATATCGATCACCCAGTCGGCACATTTAATCACATCCATATTATGTTCTATCACAATAATAGTATTCCCCTGAACGATTAATGCCTCGAAAGATTTGAGCAGCTTTTTGATATCATGAAAATGGAGACCTGTAGTAGGTTCATCAAAAATGAACAGGGTTTTACTGCTATTGTTGCCCTTAACCAGGAAAGAGGCTAGCTTGATCCGCTGAGCCTCGCCACCCGAAAGGGTATTTGAAGACTGTCCAAGGTGTACATACCCTAAACCCACATCGGCCAGAGGTTTAATTTTAGCGAGAATCTTAGGCTCCTGTTCAAAAAAATTAAGGGCTTCATCAATCGTCATGTCTAAAACCTCAAAAACATTTTTCTCCTTATAGGTTACATCAAGAACATGCTGCTTAAAACGCTTCCCTTCGCAGGCTTCACATGGAAGGTAAATATCAGCCATAAACTGCATCTCAATTTTAACTTCTCCTTCACCCTGACAAATATCACAGCGCCCTCCTTCCACATTGAAAGAAAAGGCAGACGGTTTAAGTCCGCCGGCCTTTGCCAGCCCCTGAGAGGCAAATAAATTCCTGATTTCATCCCATGCCTTCACATAAGTAACCGGATTAGACCGCGAAGAACGGCCTATCGGATTCTGATCTACAACCTCAACCTGCTCAATCTTATTGAAATCACCTCCTATACCATCATAAGCTCCGGTTTGCTCGCCCGAATAATTTCCGATCGCTTTCTGAACAGCAGGCTGCAAAATACGCTTAACAAGTGAAGTTTTTCCGGAGCCCGACACTCCCGAAACTACAGTAAGTACATTCAAAGGGAATTTAACATCAAGTCCCTTCAGGTTATTTTCACGGGCACCTTTAATTTCAATATAATCACTCCATTTGCGTCTTTGTGAAGGAATAGCGATGGACTGTTTTCCACTAAGGTATTGACCGGTCAGACTTTGCTCATCTTTCAGGATTTCGGAAAAAGTACCCGTAAATACAAGATTACCGCCATGAGTTCCGGCTTCCGGACCGATATCAATTATATGATCTGCAGCCTGCATAATCTCTTCCTCATGCTCAACCACCAGCACTGTATTTCCAACATCCCTTAATGAGCGCAATACTTCTATCAATCGCTGTGTATCTCTTGGATGCAAGCCAATACTCGGCTCATCAAGGACATAAACAGAACCCACCAGTGAGCTGCCCAGGGAAGTTGCCAGATTTATCCGCTGGGATTCTCCTCCTGATAACGTATTTGAAAGCCGGTTCAGCGTCAGGTAGCTCAAACCAACATCGTTCAGGAATTTAATCCGGTTCGTAATTTCCATTAATAGCCGCTTTGCAATCTTAAGCTGCAAAGCATCCAATTCAAGACCCTGAAAAAATTCAAGGGCCTTATCCAGAGGCATTAAAACAATATCAGTAATAGAATGTCCGGCAATCTTTACATAAGAAGCATCCTGACGAAGACGACTTCCCAGACATTCAGGGCAATTTGTTTTTCCTCTGTACCGCGAAAGCATCACACGGTACTGGATTTTATAGGTTTGAGTTTCAAGCTCCAGAAAGAAATCATCCAGTCCGCTGAAATATTCATTTCCGGTCCACAGCAATCGCTTTTGCTCGGCGCTTAGTTGATTATATGAACGGTGAATCGGAAAATCGAACTTAATCGCATTCTTAACCAGTTTATTAAGCCATTCTCCCATTTTTTCACCTCTCCAGGGAGCTATTGCACCATCATAAACTGATTTACTTTTATCAGGCACAACCAGATCTTCATCAATTCCTATTATTTTCCCGTATCCCTCGCAACGCTTACAAGCCCCGAAAGGATTGTTAAAACTGAAGAAATTAGGGCTGGGCTCTTCAAAACGTAATCCATCCAGTTCAAAGCGATCGCAAAACGAATGCATATTACCCTGCTCTTCTACCAGACAATCGCCTCTGCCTTCAAAAAATGCTGTTTGCACAGAATCAGCAAGCCGGCTTAACGTTTCATCATCATCAGAAACAGAAACCCGGTCAATAACAATTTTAATAACTGTATCGTTACCCGATTTTGAATTCCCGGTAGACTGATCATCCAGCAGATCTTCAATCCTGGACAATTGCTCATTAATCAGGACACGAGTGAAGCCTTTCTGTAACAGTACGGCCAGTTCCTCCTTCAGTGAGCGGTTATTGTGAGCATGCAGCGGGCATAAAATCGTAACCGGAGTCCCTGACTCCAGGCCAGAAATAAAATTAATCACATCAGTGACCGTGTCCTTTTTAACCTCTTTATGAGATACCGGAGAAATGGTACGGCCAATGCGCGAAAAAAGAAGTTTCAGATAATCATAAATCTCGGTGGAGGTTCCGACAGTAGACCTTGGATTACTGGTTATTACCTTCTGTTCAATAGCTATTGCAGGAGCAATCCCCTTAATATAGTCCACATCAGGCTTATTCATACGCCCCATAAACTGCCTTGCATAGGACGAAAGGCTCTCCACATACCTGCGCTGCCCCTCGGCATAAAGTGTATCAAAAGCCAGTGATGATTTACCTGAACCCGACATTCCGGTAATGACCACTAACTTATTTTTAGGGATTGCCACATCAATATTCTTCAGATTGTGGACACGTGCACCCTTAATGATGATATATTTTTTAGGGTCTTTTTCCGCTTCTTTGTTCATTCTTAAACTCCAAACTGCTTTTTTCCGTATATCTGTTAAGATACACTGTTTTTTGAACTGCAAAAATACAGCTATATTGCTTATTCACGAGGCTTGATCGAATATTCTTTGATTTTGGCAAAATTTTTGCTTCATTTGAAATAATTAACCAATACACCCTAATCTAAAATAGGAGAACTGCTATCGAAAAAACTCTACTTCAATATCTTTTGGGAATTTACATTAAGAAGAATCTAAAGTATGAGTGCTATAAATATTCAATCGACTAGCGATCAGGAGTTAGTAAACCAGTACATTCAGGGCCTTGAGGCAAGTTTGGAAGAGCTTATTCGCAGACATAAATCCAAAATATATACTTCTATTTATTTACTCGTCAAAGATTCTTATCTCGCAGAAGATATTTTTCAGGAAACTTTCATTAAGGTAATCAATACCCTGAAAGCAGGCAGGTATAATGAAGAAGGTAAATTTCTACCCTGGGTGATCAGAATTGCACACAACCTGGTGATTGATCATTTTCGTAAGGTAAAACGAGCTCCGGTAGTTACAACTGTAGAAGGCTTCGATATTTTTGAGGTGATTAAGTTCTATGATGAAAGTACTGAAGACAAAATCATTCGCGAACAGACCTATACCGATCTCAGGGGACTGATCCATCATTTACCATCAGAACAAAAAGAAGTGCTGATTATGCGTCATTACGGGGATCTGAGTTTCAAGGAAATTTCAGACATTACCGGGGTCAGTATTAATACCGCTTTAGGCAGAATGAGATATGCATTGAATAATTTGCGCAAAATGATGCTAACCAGGGAATTAAGTTTGAAGAATAATTAAAAATATTTTCAAGACGACAAAACATTTCTGTTACAACTGCGTTTAATTCTAAAATTATTCGCTTATGATAGAAATTTCTACCCCTGCAACAAATTCAATTACCAGCGCAAAAGCTGAAAGCAGTCTGTTCGCTGAGGATCTTGGAGAGGATGAACAATCGTTCTACACCTCTATAAAACCAGACTTAAATGCACTGGTCCAGAATCCTGCAGAAAAAGCCGTCAGCAATATTTTGGATTATTCAAAATCGCTGTAAGAATTAGAAAAAAGAAGCCGATCCCGGGGATCGGCTTTTTTTGTTTCAATATTGAAGTAAGATCAGGCAATCCCTTTATATTTGTTCTGTGTTAATAAAAGACAGATATAAAGCCTTTGTAGATTACTTTTCATCTCATCAGCCCGAGGCAGAAACAGAACTGCATTATGAAAACCCTTATCAGTTACTGGTGGCAGTTATTTTATCTGCCCAATGTACTGATAAACGGATTAATCAGGTAACGCCGCACTTATTTGAACGTTATCCTGATCCGAAAAGTTTGTCGGAAGCCAGCCCTGAAGAAGTATTTAATTACATCAGGACGGTCAGCTATCCGAACAATAAATCCAAACACCTGGTGGGTATGGCCCAAAAGCTGGTCACAGAATTCAATAGTATTGTCCCTTCAGCTATTGAAGATCTTCAAAAAATGCCGGGAGTTGGAAGAAAGACTGCCAATGTTATTGCTTCAGTAATCTTCAATGCACCAGCTATGGCTGTCGATACCCATGTATTCAGGGTTTCGAACCGCATCGGTTTGACCAGGAATGCAAAAACACCCCTTGCTGTAGAAAAGCAACTGGTAAATTACCTTCCGAAAGATAAAATACACATTGCCCATCACTGGCTCATTCTGCATGGACGTTATGTTTGCGTTGCGAGAAATCCAAAATGTCAGAACTGCGACCTGAAGGAGATTTGCAAATATTATCAGCAAAGCCAAACAGAAGCGGCTCTTCAGAAAGCAGAGAAGGCACTGCTTAAAAAAGCAACTGAGCTGAAAAAGAAAAAACTGGCCGTAAAGACAGCCAAAGCCCTCAAAAAATTTAAAGCAAATTAATTTCTCACTATAATTTTTTGAGAGATTTATTCAATAACTTGAATTCTGAAAGAATCAGACAAATATTTTGATAATATTTTTAGTATTTTAAATTATTTACTATAAATTTGGCGACACAAAACTAAAATAATGAGCAACGCAGATAAATTAAAAGCTTTACAGCTTACGCTGGATAAACTTGAAAAATCATACGGAAAAGGAACCGTCATGAAATTAGGCGATAATGCGGTAGAAGCAATAGAAGCTATTTCAACCGGTTCAATCAGCTTAGATATTGCCCTGGGTATCGGGGGATTACCAAAAGGCCGTGTAATAGAAATTTATGGCCCTGAATCTTCCGGTAAAACGACCCTTGCAATTCATGCGATTGCAGAGGCACAGAAAAAAGGTGGTATTGCCGCTTTTATTGATGCTGAGCATGCTTTTGATAAATTTTATGCGAGTAAACTGGGTGTAGATATTGAGAACCTCCTGATTTCACAACCCGACAATGGCGAACAGGCCCTGGAGATTGCTGATAATCTGATACGCTCCGGAGCAATAGATATTATCGTAATTGACTCGGTTGCAGCCCTTGTACCGAAGGCCGAGATTGAAGGTGAAATGGGCGATTCCAAGATGGGCCTCCATGCACGCTTAATGTCACAGGCACTGAGGAAATTAACCGGGACTATCTCCAAAACAGGATGCTGCTGTATCTTCATTAACCAGTTAAGAGATAAGATAGGAGTTATGTTCGGAAGTCCGGAAACCACCACAGGTGGAAATGCCCTGAAGTTCTATGCTTCCGTACGTTTAGACATCCGCAGAATTTCACAGATAAAAGATACCGACGAGGTTTCAGGAAACAGAGTTAAAGTTAAAGTTGTAAAAAACAAACTTGCTCCACCTTTCCGAATTGCAGAGTTTGATGTCATGTTTGGAGAAGGAATTTCAAAAGCAGGGGAAATCATTGACCTGGGTGTTGATTTCGACATCATTAAAAAAGCAGGCTCATGGTTCAGTTATGGCGACACCAAACTCGGCCAGGGCCGTGATGCAGTGAAACAGCTCTTGCTTGACAACCCCGATCTGATGGACGAGCTCGAAGCAAAGATCAAGGCGACTGTTACCGCCGACCATCTTGAGGAAAAAAGGTAAACAAAAAAATCCGCTTAAAATAAGCGGATTTTTTTTTGCTAAAAAGTATTCTCGAATTCTGGGATCATCAGTCTCCTGTTATTTTTTTTGTTCTTCGATTCTGAAGGGGGCGACATATGTAAGTAGAATAGTCGCCCCCGTAGGCGGTCGTATGTGAGAATTTCAAATACATGTGACCGCCTTCGGGTAATGTCATTATTTAAGAGTCCGGTTAGGCTCTTTGGGTTAAAATCGCAGTGTAGAATATTTGGGAGGTTCCCGCCTACGCGGGATCCGATAGTATCGGATGACAAGCGTTGTTTGGTGAGTAAGGCGATTCCAGCCTACGCTGGAATCATAGTAAGGAACCGTAGAATAAATGATGCTACCTTTTACTCATTTTTTGTATTTATTCATTTCGGGGAGTGCAATTTTGGGGGATGAGGGAATATTATGTTTACATGCTTACAAATACATATCATAACGTTTTGTACATCGGTTTTACTAACAATATCCGCAGAAGAGTATATGAACATAAACGAAAGCTCGTTTATGGATTCACAAGCAAGTACAATTGTACTAAACTGGTGTGGTATGAAAGGTTTACTGACGTGAACTTAGCCATCGCCAGGGAAAAACAATTAAAGACCTGGCAACGATCCTGGAAAAATAATTAAATTGAAAAACATAACCCAGATTGGCTTGATCTTGCCGCGGATTGGTTCATTAAAAGTAGTAGATAAGCTATACCGATTCCAGCGAAGGCTGGAATCTCCCTATATAAATCCCGGTTTGTCATTCCAGCGAAAGCTGGAACCTCAATTTATTTACCTCTCTATTTGTCAGTAAAAACTGGGATCTCCCAATCCCTTTCTCCTGATTTGTCATCCGATAAATATCCTATCGTGTCCAGCGAAAGCTAGAACCTCCCTCTCCATAAATAATGACATTGCACCTTCGGAGTCGGGATTTCTGTGCTAACCAAATGCTATAAACATTTGACCCCAGGGTCGGAAGCAAAAATCCCAAGCTTAAGTGCAATCATCAAAATTAAAAAAATGCCAAATCATCTCATTACACCTTTGTGCAAGTAATCTGTATTTGTTGAGGTAGCTTACTTTTGAAAACGTGATAACAAAAAATCAATGAACAATATACTAATATGCTTTATTAGAAGCTTAATTGTTGCTCGTCACTAGTACTTCTGAAATCAGTCTACTTTCAACTGTCTTTGCAACCAGTTTTCCATATTCTCTCTTTGCTCAGGGTACATCCAATGCCCGGTTTCCACAGCAAGAAACAATGACTTAGGAGCAGTGATCACATTGTACGAAGCATACATGGAGGTTGGTGGACAAGTAACATCGTTAAAGCCCCAGCTATACATTCCCGGCACCTTTAGAAGTCTGGCAAAATTTACCACATCATAATATCCGGCGGTTTTAACTTTATCAGGAGTACTTCCGGTATTTACATTATCCTTATTGAACAAATGCGGCCATCCGCCAGCCCTGCCAATCATGAATCCGGTGAGGTCACTAAGTGCCGGGTAATATGCCCCCAAGAATTTAACTCTTGAATCAAGGGCCGCAGTAATGATTGACAAAGCACCACCCTGGCTCCCGCCCGTTACCCCTAAGGTGCTCCCATCAAACTCAGGAAGAGCGGTTAAAAAATCATTCGCTCTTACACATCCCATATACACCCTTTTATAGTAATAACGATCACGGTCTTCCAGATTAAAAGCCTGATAACCGGATAAAGCACCCACACCTAAATTGGCATAGACACTCGGGTCCATTGTTACCGGAATGCCATGAATACCGATCTCAAGTGTAATAACCCCTTTTTCTGCTGTTGCCACATCCCCATTATACGGCCTGATTCCGGCACCGGGAACCCGGAGTAATGCCGGATATTTGCCCGGCTTTTTAGGAACACAAAGTATCCCATATAATCTGCTGCCCAATCTGAAATTCTGAATATTTACATGGTATACATTCACCTTTTCTGTAGAACGCTCAGGTAATAAGGTCATTCTTGCATCCATTGGGATTTTAGCCAGATCAGCCTTTGCGTTATTCCAGAACTGAACAAAATCATCAGGGTTTACAGCGGCAGGTTTAATCTGTTCCGGATCAAATCCCACAGTGGCCAAACCACTATACTTTTTACCATTAACTTCGGCAGTAACTACACAACGATAAAACCCCGGGGTTTTCATTGTTCCGGCTTCAAGTGTCGTTAGCCCATTGGCTAGCTGCATGGAATCACGCTTTTCAGGACTCATCTTTTCCGGGCCCAGTTCATAAACAACTTTAACATTTTTCAAAGGATTGCCATACTGAAGTACAGAAACATTGAACTTTACCTTTTCTCCAACCTTATATACCCAGTTCGGATGATCAGGGCCAATAATAACCTTCACATTCTGCTCAACAGGCTGAGCCATACCTGCCCCGGCAAAGAGCATAAGAAATACCAGAATAAAAGCTGATTTTAAATTTTTCATTTGTTTTTTGATTGTTTATTAATGGAAATGAAATGTATCAAATTTTAGCTAACAGAACACTTCATTTTATCCGGTTTATGAGAAAATATTTTTATCAAATTCGGCAATAATAGCATCTAAACCAAATTTTTTTTACCTGGAAAAATGTTAAGAATCTTTATGAAACGAAAGGAAAATATCGGGGATTATAAAAAGCAGGACAGATCAAAAAAGCTTTATTTACCCTTGGTCATCAGGTACATAAACCACACACCTACAATGACAATAAAGCCCAGTATAAACATGCCAATCCTGCCTTTTCGCTTATCCTGACGCATAACCCAGATAAGGAAGCCGGTTAAAGGAATTAAAAAAATCAAAAAGAAAATTATACTTGACGCGCTCATAAATTTGTATCGTAAATCTCGTGTTTAATATTTATAAACCGGCAATAAAATTAATCAAAACTGCAGCCTTGCCATTGGTGCGACATCCTGCCCCGAAAAATCCTTATTCAAATACTTATGATAAGCAGCAATTGCGATCATTGCAGCATTATCGGTACAGTATTCAAACTTAGGAATGTAAACTTTCCAATTCAATAATCCGGCAGCCTCCATCAAAGCTCCCCTTAGTCCGGAATTTGCTGAAACACCTCCGGCAATCGCAATTGTGTTAATCTGATACTGTGCCGATGCCTTTTTCATTTTATTAAGCAGAATCGAAATAATCCTATCCTGCACAGAAGCACAAACATCATTCAGATTCTCCTTTAAAAAATCAGGATTCTCCTTTAACTTGTCACGAACAAAATACATGATGGAAGTCTTCAGCCCGCTGAAACTAAAATCAAGCCCCGGAATCTGAGGCTCAGGAAATTTAAATGCCTCCTTATTACCCAGTTTAGCATATTTATCAATGAGCGGACCACCCGGATAAGGTAAGCCAAGCAATTTAGCGGTTTTATCAAAAGCCTCACCTGCAGCATCATCAGTGGTCTGACCAACGATTTCCATATCAAAATAGTCCCTCACCAGTACAATCTGAGTATGGCCCCCCGAAACTGTCAGACATAAAAACGGAAATTCAGGCTTATTCTCCTCTATAAAATGAGCCAAAATATGCGCCTGCATGTGATTGACCTCGATAAGAGGCAAACCATTAGCCAATGCAAATGCTTTTGCAAATGAAGTACCAACTAAAAGTGAGCCTAATAATCCCGGTCCGCGAGTAAAAGCTACAGCATCAATATCATTTTTATGTATTTTTGCGACTGAAATGGCCTCGTGAACAGCAGGAATTATATTTTGCTGATGAACTCTTGATGCCAGTTCGGGGATTACACCTCCGTAATTTTGATGAACAAGCTGACTGGCGATTACATTGGAACAGATTTTGCCATCAATACAAATTGATGCAGATGTGTCGTCGCAGGAGGATTCTATACCGAGGATGATTGCCAAAACGTATATTAAGATTGAGATTGAATAATTAAAATACAAATTTATCAAAAAAGCACTAAAAATAACTCTTTGGATACTGGCAACATTTATATTGTTGTTTACACTATTGATTTTTTCGTTACAGTTTAAGTCGGTTCAGACCTATGTCGCAAAAAAAGCTGCGAACTATCTTTCCAAAGAACTTAATACCCGTGTCGAACTGGGGTCTATATATATTAAGCCATTCAAATCAGTGGTTCTGGACAGCCTGTATATTCAGGATCTTGAGAAAGATACACTGCTGTTCTCTCCTAAATTTGCAGTAGACATAAGCCATTTTTCACTAAAGAACCGAAAAATTGCCCTAAAGCTTATACAGATGGATAATGGCAAACTATTTCTCAAGAAATATAAAGACCAGTCCACCAACCTTACCTTTATCCTGAACTACTTCAGCAGCGGCGAAACCACAAAGAAGAAAGTCTCAAAACCGTATGACGTTGTACTGAGTAAAGTTGTACTGAATAATATAGCATTCAAGTACAAAGACTTTAATAATACCACGAAGATAAAAGGGATTAACTTCGATGATATCGACCTGAGTGGCCTGAGCACCACTATTCTGGATCTCGACACAAAGTCCTACTTATTAAAAGCCGCTGTGAGAAATATGACCTTCAGGGAGAAAAGCGGTTTTTACCTGAAGAATCTCACAACCGATGCGACGATAGATACAAACCAGATGGAGTTCAAAAAGCTTTTGCTCGAGACGCCCAACAGTAAAATAGGTGATTATCTCCTAATGAAATATTCAAAATTTAAAGACTTCAGTAATTTTACAAGTAAGGTATTTCTGAATTCAAACTTTCTAAACTCAAAAATCAATAGCTCAGATATAGCCTATTTTTCTCCTAACCTTGCCAAATCCTCCATTATCATTCAGGTTAATGGAAAGGTTTCGGGTTTTGTGAATGATTTGAAAACAAGGGGCCTGACCATTCAAAGTGGACAAGCAACCTATATTAAGGGAGACTTCAGGCTTACCGGACTTCCTGTCATCAAACAAACAATGCTCGATCTGAATTTCGAGCAGATCTCAACCAACAAAAAAGACCTCGATCTTATTATAGGCAGAGCCAGCGGAACTAAGACTTCCATGATTCCTGAAATGATTGAAAAATTCGGAACTGTTAATTTCAAAGGCAGATTTACAGGATTTATCAGTGATTTTATAGCCTATGGAGAATTTAAAACACGCTTGGGACGTGTTGTAACAGATCTTAACATGAAGATGAATAATGCATCTGTACCAACCTATAGTGGTAATGTTAAGGCTTACGACTTCGATCTGGGTGAATTGCTCGATCAAAAAGATATCGGAAGAACAACATTAACTGCCGATATCAATGGTAAAGGAATTAAGCTCAATAGTTTACAGGAACAAGTCAAAGCCACTATAAACTACTTCGATTTTAAGAACTACAGATATAGCAATATTAAAGTTGACAGCCGGTTTATTAACAAAGTATTCAATGGAAAAATCCTTGTAAATGATCCAAATGTGAAACTTGATTTTGACGGCAAAGTAGATCTGAATAAGAGCCTGCCCGAGTTCAATTTTAATGCATCAATTGAAGGTGCAAACCTGCATAATCTTAAATTAATTAAAGACAGCGTTCAGTTTGATGCTGATTTAAAGACCAACTTTACAGGCTCCAATCTTGAAAATATTGAGGGCCTCGTTGAACTCACGAAAATTCATCTGACTAATGCTGAAAACTCCTTTGATATTGATTCAGTAATCCTGAAAGCAGTTGGAACCGGACTAAGCCGATCAATGAATATTGAATCAGATATATTCGACGCAAGTATTAAAGGGCAGTATGATCTGCAGACATTACCATCCTATTTTAAATCGGTTGCCAGTAAGTATATCCCTTCACTCGGATTAAGCTTTGTTACACCCGGAAAACAGGATTTTGAATTTAACCTTAATATCAAATATTTTGAGCCCTTAAGTATTCTGTTCGCTCCAAATATAAAAATCCCGGAACAGGCAAACTTTAACGGGAAATTTGTGTCCGATTCGAATACTGCAAATCTGAATGGCTTTATCAAACTGATTCAATTCAACACCATAAAAGTCAATAATCTGATTATTGACGAAAGTACCTCAACAGATGCAATGAACGTCTTCATTACATCAGACAGGGTAGACATTACAGACAGCCTCTACATCAAGAATGTCAACATTGCAAATATTTTAAAAAATGACAGCCTGAGTCTCAACATTAAATTATCGGATAAAAATGCGCTGAACCAACTCGACTTAAACTCATTGGTCGAATTCACTTCCAATGGGGAACAACGGATCCAGTTAAGTATTCTCCCTTCGGATGTGATCATCAATAATGAAACCTGGAAGATCCAGGAGAAAGTAAGTTTTAGTTTTGATGATGGCCGTACAAAAGACCAGGAGTTCAGCCTGTTCAGACGTACGAAAATTACAGGTTTCGAATTATTCAGGGATAATCAGATGCTCACTATCAATGGCTATATCTCCAAAGATCCGGCCGATGAACTCCTGATTGGTTTCAATAACTTTAAGCTGACTACATTTAATCCGCTAACCACCCCACTCGGAATTACATTGAATGGTACGCTTAATGGGGATGCCAAGCTTGCCGGCCTGGGTCCAAGTCCGAATATAGAAGCAAAAATTACAATAGATAGTCTGAATTATAATAAACTGGCTGTCGGCAATATGACACTGAGTGCCGGACTTGACAACACCACCAAACTAATCAATGTCAAAATGGATGTTGAGAATAATGGTGAAACGACCATGGACATTTCAGGGACTTATAATGCCAGTGATGATCAGAATAATCTGGACATGAAACTGGTCATGAAAGACAATGAAGTGCTTCTCTTTGAGCCTTTCCTGAAGAAGCTGGTATCGAATATGACCGGCAGGGTTTCAGCAGATCTGACTGTGACCGGCAAGCTGAACAGACCTCAGATTAACGGGAACCTGACACTCACAGATGCAGGCATGACTGTTAATTACCTGAAAACACCTTACCGTATCTCTGATAAAATTGAAGTTGAGAATACGATAATCAAGTTGAATAATCTTAAAATCAAAGACGTTAAGGATAATATAGCGATTGCGAACGGTACAGTAGATATGGCCAATGTTAATAATCCTGAGATCCATATCAACATTACAGCCAATAAATTCATGGCATTAAATACCACTGCCAAGGATAATCCGGTATATTTTGGTGTAGCTTATGGAACCGGTAATTTCAGCTTTAATGGTCCTACAAATGATATGCGCATTATTATTGATGCAAAAACAGAGGCCGGTACTGTATTTAATATCCCATTAAATTCATCGGCAACAGTAAGTTCAAACGATTTCATCACCTTCGTATCGCGCGACACCTCGTTAAATAAGCCAAAAGAAACTTCCTTTAAAGGGCTTACGATGGATTTCGAATTACAGATTGATGAAAATACAGAGGTCAATATCTTTACAGAACTTGGCAAACTAACAGGTCGCGGCGATTCTCAGTTAAGTTTGAACATCAACAGTCTCGGTGATTTCGAGATGTACGGGGATTATAATATTGCAACAGGAAAGTTTGAGTTTACCGCACAGGATTTCATTAATAAAATCTTCAAGATCAGTGAGGGAGGCTCGATTCGCTGGACCGGAAATCCGGTTGAAGCGGCAATTAACCTGAAAGCCCTTTATGAGGTACGAACCAGCCTTGGACCACTTTATCTGGCGGCCGGACGGACGGCAATAGATCAGCGGGCTTTAGTAGAGGCTGTGATGAACCTGAGCGGGCCACTTTTAACTCCTAATATCTCATTTGATATTAACTTCCCAGCCGATGCCTATATCAAGGATGAATTACAATCCTATTTAAGTGATGTGAACAATACCAACCAGCAGGCTTTAAGTTTAATTGTCAGGCGCTCATTTGCTGCAGGTAAGGCAGCTAACCTGGGTTTTGCCACTTCAACTTTTATCAGTGCGGGAACAGAGTTATTCTTTAACCAGTTGAATACAATCCTGACTCAATCGCTCAACCTGAATTTTGTGGATCTGAATATACGATCGCTGAATGATGCAAGTGCTTCATTCCGCTTTCTGAACGACAGGCTTATTCTGACCGGTGGTGTTACCGA
>CAZGWG010000026.1:11202-26865 GCA_964529165.1 uncultured Sphingobacterium sp. | reverse complement strand
GAGGCTGCTTCTTTCGCAATTATATCAATTCTATCTTCAAGCATTTTCCATTCCTTCTCCTGATCTGTACTGATAAAATGCTCTAATGCAATATATAAACCAAATATCTCTTCTTTATTAACCTTCATGCCTCGGCCAATATTAGATCCGCGCGGAGGAGCACTCATTCTCGCAGCAGCAATAAGTTCTTTCCTCCCGCTAAGAATACCTGTGCTTTGAGGTCCCCGCATAAATTTACCACCTGAAACACAGACCAGATCAAAACCCAGATCATGAAATTTCCATAAATTTTCTTTTGGAGGAAGGTCAGCAGCCATATCAATCATTGTTGGTATCTGGTGCTTCCTTGCTATCCTGAGCCATTCCTCATGCTGTATTTTACCAAGAGTAGCCTGATAATTAATAAAATACATCATCGCGGTCTTTTCACTGATCGCGTTCTCCAATTCTTCAATGGTTTCTACTGTTACTAACTTTACACCACAATTGGTCAGGGCATGAGCATAACCATCATTATGAGCTTTCTGCAAAATCACTTCGGTTTTCATTCCTGAACCCTCAAGTCTCGGAATTTGAGAAACCTTCTTTGAATCAGTTCCACTTAATACTCCGGCCATTCCAAGCATCAATGCAGAAAATGCACCTGCGGTAACCATGGCAGATTCTGCATGCAACAGAGCAGCAATTTTCTCTCCCACTTTATCCTGAACATCTTCAAGCCTGCAAAAAGATGTTGCAGTTTCACGGATTGCATCAGCAGCATCCTGCTGCATAAGTGATCCGCTAAGACTTGTAAAATACCCCGACGCGTTTATAAAAGTTCTTAATCCAAACTCCTTAAACAAGTCACGTTTGGGAAAAGAAGCTACCTGAGCGGCCTGTACCATTGAACCGGAAGTTCCAATCGCGCCGGCAAGCGGCAACATGGTTAAGGTTTTCAGAATTTCTCTGCGCTTCATTAATTCTATAAATAAATACTAAAAAGAATTCCTCAGAACTATTTAGTAAGGTCAGGAAGAGGATTTACAATACCATTCAGATCATAAACAATTTTACCGCCAAAAATGGTCATTTCACATTCCAGCTTTTCATCACTGTCCATTTTATAACCTTGCATATCATAAAAGCCAAATTTTCCTTTTCTCATACCAAGAATGGCAACATCAGCAATAGCACCTTCAGTCAGATGACCAAGCTGCGGGCGATTGATTGCCTGTGCCGGAGCCCAGGTACTTGCATTAATTACCGCAGGAAGATCCATTCCCAATTTCAGGAATTTAGACATCACCAATAACATATCCTTCATAGATCCCTTCATACTGCTGATATGCAAATCTGTACTGATAGTATTAGGATGAAAACCTGCTTTTGCTGCAGGAATCGCCTGAGAATATCTGAAACTTGAACCACCATAGCCTACATCAAAAATAACTCCTCTTTTCTGAGCAGCCAGAACAAATGGCTTTAAAGCTTGTTTTGCTGTATCTACAATTGCTTCTTTGGTATCTAGTAATTCGCCAAAAGTATGGGTAAAGATATCACCGGGACGTAAGCGCTCCATTAATAAAGAATACAGAGACAGTCGTGGTTTTGTCCCACCAAAATCGATCATAACCGGCATATTTGCCAATTTACCTGCTGCCACACCACGATCTACATTGGTAAAATCAGGACTGGTAAAATGGGCTACTTTAATACCTACTACATGTTCTTTATAAGCTAAAGCTGCTTTAGCAGCTATTTGCGGGTCCATATCAGTAGTATTCTGCTCAATAATACCACCACGCATGCCATTACCAACTATATTCAGGAATGCTAAAACACGCGTCTGGGAATTATCAATAATATTCTTCTTAAAAGTCTGGAAATCTCTCCAGCCAGAACCTCCCGCATCCACCACAGTAGTTACACCAACGCGCTGATAAAAACCGTCAGGCATTACGCTGTTAAACCCATTGCTGTACATGTGGTTTGGTTCAGTTCCTGCAAATACATGCCCATGAATGTCAATTAATCCTGGTGTTACATACATTCCAGAGGCATTTACCACATTGTTTGCCTGTGATGCATCAATATTGGCCGCAACTTTTGCAATCTTACCATCTGTAATTGCCACATCCATCACACGGTTTATATTATTTTTGGGATCAATAACATGTCCGCCTTTAATAATGATATTGTAGGGCTTTGTTTGTGCCAAAAGTCCGATTGGCAGCAGGATACTTACAAAGAAAATACAGAACTTCCTCATTTTTTGTGTTGATTCTAAATGTTTAAGATTTGAATAATTGAAATATTTTTTTTAACAGAACGAATTTAAGAGACTAATCTAACCTATTATCAGTCTAATCGCTTTCCATTTTCATCCCATCCTTTACTAAAAAAATGCGATTCAGGAGAGCTTTGATAACGCACCTTCGACAATTCAGGTGTTTGTACTATTTTGTATCCCAAGATACGGGATTCAAGTGCAAAATCCAAGATACCACTGCTAAGCATCGTTCGCTCAACCGGATATGGAGCCTTTCCTGTCTTAAACATAATCTCCATATTCTTTACCAGACAGCCAAAATGATAATGTGGTTTTCCTGCTTGTAATTTCATCAGCGTAGAAAACGGCTTTTGCTGACCTTCAAGATCTATGGCATAGGTAAAGTCCTGAACAAGGCCTGTAAGCAAA
This sequence comes from uncultured Sphingobacterium sp., assembly GCA_964529165.1. Taxonomy (GTDB): domain Bacteria; phylum Bacteroidota; class Bacteroidia; order Sphingobacteriales; family Sphingobacteriaceae; genus Daejeonella. The sequence goes on along the minus strand of CAZGWG010000026.1, from coordinate 24,185 downwards.
AATGCCGCAGCTTTAAGCCCGTCATTATAATCGACAATAAATACCGCAGGTTTTTTAACAAGCTCCCTCATATCACCTGCTACGCGTGTTTCACTGTGTGAAATTGCCTCATCAAAAAGTCGTTTTACCCATTCATTCTGATCAATATAATTCCAGCAGTCCTGCCCTTCCAAACACTGAACCGCACGAACACCTGTTTCACCCCCTTTTCTTCTTTCAACAACTGCCTGCAAACCATCTAGTAAATGGAAGCCATAGATATCAAGTCCGCTAAAGGAAATTCCTACCGCATATTTTTGTCTGACACCATAAGGGGTATCTATTGCAGGAATACGCCATGAAACAGGGATAGTAGATCCGGCTAACATCGGAAACTTCAATTCTTTGGAAATTTCAACCATACGTTTAGCCTGTCTCCAGCTCCATGAAAGATGCTTATCATTGAAAACCGGAACTGATTTCTTATACTGACGGAAAACATCGGTTATTTTCAGGAACATTTCAAACCTCGGATATAGTTTCTGCTCCTTATCATTCATGGGATATACCCCATGTTCACCGATCAATATTACTCCGTCAACAGCAAGCTGATCACCACCAAGGGTCAATGCATCGACTACTGTTCTGAAAATTGGAACATTATATTTTTTCGCCAATGGGCGACTCATGTCGTTTTCAGGAACCTGCTCTGTAAACATTGACACAATCTTTGAGTCAGGATAAGGAGCCATCTGGTCCTGGTTAAAACCTTCAAGATATTTTCCTATAATCACATCGGCATGTGAACCGGGACGATACTCAGTGATAATTGCTGCAAGTCTTTTCGGACCAGATTGGATTTCCGGCCTGCTTTCAGGCATTTCTTCAGCCTTAAGGGACTCAAAAGGTAAAACTGCACCCGCAACAGCCCCTGATACAGGTAATACTGAGAGGTATTTAATAAGTTCTCTGCGCTTCATTTCTTTTATAAAAAAGGACTATTTGATTGTGGATTAAATTTAAAAACCAAGAGGAAAAATTTACATCCTAAGATATAAATTTCCCCCCTCCGATTATAAAAAATTACTCTTTATCCCACCAAACACGACTAAGAAGTGTGTTATCACCACTTTGTCTTGCTTTAGCAGCAAGGAAATTCTCTCTGTTAAGAGTTTCTTCTGATTCAGGTACGATATAACGGCGCGGAATTCTGCCGCCCGTAATATTACCAGGATAATTTGTTGGAATTAAAACCGGATATCCTGTACGTCTCCAGTTTGAGAAGTTTTCAATCTGATCAAGATATCCTAGAACCCAGCGTTGTGTAGAAATCTGCTCCAGTTTCTGCTCAAAAGTACCTGCCGAAAGGAATGGATTATACTTCAGATAGGTTGTAACCTTATCTGAAGAAATTGCACCGCCTGCCCCGTAAAGTGACCATTGTTTCATTGCAGATGTTACCCCATTATTATAGGAAGTGGCAGCATTTCCCGCATACCAGCCTCTGATTGATGCCTCTGACAAAAGAAAATGTGTTTCTGCGGCACCGAATACAATTACCGGAGCATCATAGCGCATTACGGTATTAGGGTTAGGTTCTGAATAAGTTTCAAAATCAGCAGGATACCCATTATACTGCGCATTTTTCATCCCTTTCTGTAAGGCAGTTGCAGTATCAGCAACATACCCCCCTGAAGGCTGTTTCACCCATAGAACTGCGATCACATTTAAACGCGGATCTTTAGTAGTTGTTGAATTTCCTTTTAGATGATCTATGAAACGCTGAGCAAGTTTAGATCCCTGAACGTTTAATGGATTTTGTCCGTCAACATAATCCAAAACTCTCATTTGCTCTGAGAATGGATTTCTGTTACTTAACAGTCCGCCATCTGCATAAGGAGCTCTGGCCAGATCAGCATCATCGATAATCGGACCACCCGCTATTGCCTTTTCCACCCAGGTTTTTGCAAGGGCTGCATCGATTTTGGTCAGGCGCATTCCAAGTCTGAGCATCATAGAGAAAGCGAATTTTTTCCACTTCACGGTATTCCCATCGTAGAATAAATCAGCAGAACCAAAGGTTGGCTTTGAAGCATCAAAAGAAGCAGCAGCTTCCTCAAGTTCCTTGAACATATCCTTATAGATGTCTGACTGCAGATCATATTTCGGCTGATACTTGCCTTCAAGACCTTTAAGTGCTTCTGAATATGGGATATCACCATAAAGATCAGTGAGCTGATGAACAATATAAACACGCCAGATTCTCGCAGCCGCTACTTTATTGATATTAGCCGGATCTTTACTTGCCTCATTAATCACCAACTGAACCTGATTCAGACAAGTTGAATAAGCTGCCCAATTATTCCTTACATAACCCTCAGCAAAATACTTATCACCCGGAGCGGTTACCTCACTATAAGTGGCTTCCTGCTGCATCATCTGCATATTGTTAAAACGATTCCCATTCGGATTCAGTCCGATAGCTGACAACTGTGCTTTTGTAAAGAGAAAATTAGGATTAACCGTCTCGTAAGCATTCGGATTTTTGTTCAGCTCTGCAAGATCCTTGGTACAAGACGACAGGGATATTACCAAAATTAGAGCCGTATATATAGGTTTAAAACTTAGATTTTTCATATTGAAAATATTAGATAACATTAATTAAAACCTTACAATTAGATTAAGTCCGATATCGCGGGTTCTTGGAATTGTATTGGAAGATTGCCCCTGAGTATTGCCAATTGTATAGGCCGATTCAGGATCGAAGTCTGTGATATGTTTGAAAAGAATAAATGGATTCCTGGCAACAAACGAAATATCAGCGGACTGAATCTTCAGAGATTGCAACTTAGCCGTAGGAATTCTATAACTCAAAATTAAACTACGTAGTTTGATAAAATCTCCATCAAATACGGAAGTAGTTAAAGGACTTAAACTCGCCTGATTATTATAATAAGTATCTAACTGATCAACCGGCCAGGTTTTGGTAAAGGGCAAGCCTGCCTGATCAACTCCTGTCACAGTCAAACCATTTTCTCTGCCCGGAAGTGTATTTTTAGATAATCCGAAACGGTACATATAACGGCTAAGTCCGGATTGAACGATATTTCCGAATTTAGCATCGAGCAGAACATTCAAAGAAAAGTTCTTGTATCTGAAATTATTGGTTAATCCCATGGTATATGGAGGAACTCCCTGACCGTATTCAATTTCAGGCCCCTGAACTTCGTATCCACTTAGCCTGTTGTACACACGCACACCATTTTCATTGGTCAGATAAGTTCTTCCTCTGATGGTATTATAAGGCCTTCCAACTCCAGCACCTCCAACAGTACTTAGTCCAGGCGCCAGTTTAAGAATCTCACTCTTGTTATAAGCAAAATTATAACTTACATCCCAGTTGAACTTATTCGTCTTGATCGGAGCACCGGTTAATAATATTTCTACTCCTCTGTTACTTAACTCACCAACATTCAACAATGCTGAAGTATATCCTGAAGAAGCGGCAATTGAAGTACTCAGAATATCATCTGTTGTTTTACGATTATAGTAGGTAAAATCTAACCCTAATCGATTGTTCAGAAACTGAATATCGATACCTGCTTCATATGTTGTGGAAGTAAGTGGTCTCAGATCTGGATTAGATAGAGCAAATGCGGTACTGGTAGGATTACTATTTGTTTCCTGAACCGGGCGGCCAATATGCCCACCTTGTGCAAAGGTATAAAGTTGATTGATTTGATAAGGACTAACTGTTGCACCACCCACCTGAGCCCATGAAGCTCTCAATTTCGCAAAACTGATCAACGAAGGTAGTTTTACTGCATCAGATAAAATGAAACTCGTTCCAACAGATGGATAAAAAATAGAGTTATTTCCCGGATTCAAAGTTGAGAACCAGTCCTGCCTTCCTGTAAAGGTGAAATAAAGCAAACTCTTATAGCTTAAGTCAGCCGACCCAAAAACAGAATTCTGACCGAAACGACTAAGACCAACTGAAGCAGATTGTAAAGCTAAGTTTGAATAACTAATAAAATCAGGCACAATAAATTCTGCACCAGAGTTTGAAGTTGACTCCGCAACATTTCTTTCAAGGTTTCCTCCAACCATTGCATCCAAGCGGAAATTAGTAAGGAATGTTTTATTATAGTTAACAAGAGCCTGCGCAGTAGTTTTAGTTACAAAAGAGGTTCCCGAATTAAATAGACCTTTCGGCCTCTTTGCAGTTCCAATTGGCATATAATCCATCGACTCAAAACGGTCTATATCACGCATCCCACTAACCTTCACAGATAAATTATCCATAAAGTTGTATTGAATACTTGCCTGTCCCATAAACCGGTTCTTTGTATCCCTATTTCCCATCCGGTTAATTACGAAATAAGGATTTTGTGCTTCAGGAACCTGCTGCCATTGTACCTCATTAAAGTTCGCATCATAGCCAGGAGCCAAATCACGAATATCCACCGTATTGGCTAATAAGTTGGTAGCCCATGAAGTGGTATTATCTGCATATCCGTTACCCGGACGGTTCTTACCCTTTTCAACATTATATTGCAAGGTTGATTCAATGGTAATCCTTTTACCTAACTGTGATCTTAAACTCAAGTTCCCGGTCTGCCTTGCATAACTTGAATTTGGCTCCATTGCCTGAGCTTCCAGATCAGATAATGACAATCTATAGGTTAGTGCAGGCGAATTACCTCCATTAAAAGCCACTGTATTTGTCAAATTAGTACTTGGTCTGTAGAAATTTTTCCAGTTATCTTTCACGTTAACTGGTGAATAAGGACGCATTACCCCGTCAAACTGAACATACGGTTGTCCGTCCATCTTGGCACCAAAAGATAAACGACCTGAGCTTATTGCTTCTGTCTTGGTTGTAGGTTTCACCCCATCAAGTCCCTGGCCGTATTCATATTGAAATTCAGGATACATTGAAGGGCTTCCTACTGTAAAGTTACTGTTTATCTCTACCCCAACACCTTTTTGCGCTTTACCACTCTTGGTTGTAATCAGAATTACCCCATTTGATGCCTGGCTACCGTAAAGTGCGGCTGCGGGTCCGCCTTTCAAAACGTTGATTGTTTCAATATCATCCGGATTAATTGCTGCGATACCATCTCCACGATCCAATATAGTTGAACCTTCTCCCTGTGCCTGTGAACGTGCTGTATTATTCATTGGCATACCATTGATTACATACAAGGGTTGGTTATTACCGCTCAGGGATCCGTTACCTCTGATAATTACACGACTGGAACCACCGGGGCCTGAAGACATCCCGGTAACGTTTACACCGGCAATCTTACCACTGAATGCATTGGCTACGTTATTCTCCCTTGCCTGAGTAAACTCTTCGCCTTTTACTTCGGTTACTGCATAGGCAAGAGCCTTTTTCTCTCTTGAAATACCCAATGCGGTAACTACAACCTCTGTAAGCGCTGTGTTCGCTGCTACCAGCTTCACGTTTAAGGTAGTCCGGCTGCCTACTGTAACTTCCTGAGTCTGGTAACCGATATAAGTGAAAACAAGTACACTACTATTATTAGGCACATTAATTGTAAACCGCCCGTCTACATCGGTAGTTGCACCAATAGTTGTACCTTTTAGTTTAATACTTACTCCTGGTAGAGTCTCTCCCTGAGTATCAGTAACCTGGCCTTTAACCACAATATCCTTCACTTCCAGTAAGTCTGCAATATTAATCAGGTTACCTTCAGGAATCATGACCGAAGCAGTTCTCTTTAAGACCAGTATTGTCTTATTCTTTATACTGAACTCTAAAGGCTGGTCCTTAAATAGAGCTACCAAAACCTGTGAGAGATCCTCATTAACAGCATTAATAGTGACAGGTTTTGCCAAACTGATCAGTTCCTTCTGAAAGAAAAATCCATAACCCGTTTGTTTCTTAATTGAAGAGAACACCTTTTCAATCGGAACATTTTCGCCGCTGTAGGTCACTTTCTGAGAGTACCCTTCAGCGCGCACATTTAAGATTAAGGCTAAAAGAAAAATAAATGTCAGCTTCATGACAAGGAGAATTGAATTAAATGAAATCAACTGGCTATTACCATAAGTAAAGAATCGAATTCTGCCAGTATTTGTCGGCTGCTTTAAGTCTAAAGTGGTGACAAGACCCAGAGAGCCCTCTGTTTTAGTAAATAAATTCATAAATTTGCTTGGTTTGGTGATCAATAATCTATCTCAATATTTTTTATTCGAAGGCCAGACTTTTGCCAGGAGCGCGTCAACGCTTCTGGTTTTTTTCTGCCTCCTACTTGTTCAGTCTAAGGCATAACCACAACCTCCTTCCCTTCAAGTCTAAAGTGAATATCACTTTTCTGAAGAATTTCCAGTACTTCTAAAAGTGTGAGATTGGTAGCGATAGCACCTTCAAAATGGTGTTCCGGCAGTACAGCTTCGTACCTTGCAGTTATCCCGTACCACCTGCCCAATTGACGCATAACTGTTTCGATACTGGCATTTTCAAAATAGAAGTACCCATCTTTCCAGGCAACTTCTGCCTGAGTATCTTTTCTTTGAATTCTGATATCTCGGTCAACCTTCGATTGTTCGCCCGGTTTAAGTATCTGAGATTTCTTCGAATTTAATTCTATTACCCGAACAGCCCCCTCAATCAGCGTAGTAGTTATTGATGGCTCATCAGAATAGGCATTTATATTAAAATGTGTACCGAGCACCTCCACTGCCTGATTTCCGGATTGAACTGAAAATTTCTTGTAGTCATGTTTCGAAACCTCAAAATAAGCTTCTCCTTTTAACTCAACTTCACGCGAGTCTCCCGAAAAAAACACAGGAAAACGCAAAGAGGAGGCCGAATTCAGCCATACTTTACTTCCATCGGCTAGATTTAACTGGAACTTCCCTCCAACAGGTGTCTGAATAGTATTGTACACTATTTCAACTTCTCTCTGTTCAGTCTCTATACGATCATCTACCGACTTAGTTAATGTATATTCAATAATGCCTTTAGAATTCTTGTGAATCTTAATTCCTCCCTGATTAATCAAAACTCCATTTTTCGAATCATCTAATACGATCTGTTTCCCGTCAGAAAGTGTGAGAATTGCTTTAACTCCCCCCGGCTGAATATCCTTTACTTTTGGTTTAACGGCAACTTTAACAGGAGCAGAGGTGGTTTTAATCTGATCGCTCCCGAAATAAAAATACAAGCCGCTTACCATAAAAAGGAGAATAGTAGCTGCCGCCGCTAAAGAATAATATCTTCGGTATGAAGATGATTGTCTTTCAGCCAAATCCGGGACATCTATTTTTGAGAAAATAAAGGTTTTTAGGTTTTCCTCATCCTCCGGCGCATCAAAATCCCACTCTGAATCTGTATTCATTTCAGTTCTATACCACTGAAACAACTTATCAGTCTCTTCGGCAGAAGCAGTGTTATGAAGATACTTTTCAACTAATTTTTGGATTTCTTCCTGTTGCATAGATCACCGATTTAGGCTCATATACTATATAGTGCCATAAGTCGACCAGTACCCTTGAGAAAAATAAAAAAAGTTTGAGATAAATAAACCGGGACTAAAACAGGAACAGGTTCATTGCATTCCTTAGATTTAAGCGAATGATTTTCAGTCCTTTTGTAAGATAACCTTCTACTGTTTTCTTGGAAATACCAAGTTCCATTGAGATCTCCGTTGTAGAAAGGCCATAATTGCGGCTATAATTAAATACCATTCTACAGTTTTCAGGAAGCTCTTCAACTACTTTATTGATATATTCCTGAATAAAGCGGGTGTCAATTTGTTCTTCTGTAAGTGTAGATAACTCATCCGCAACATTCTGAGATTCAATTTCCAATCTTCTCTTCTGCTTATAAATAAGCTTGAATACTGAAAATCTGACTGCAGAACCAAGATAGGTATTGAGGTATTCAATGTTCAGTTCGGCCTGTCTGGCCCATAATTTGGCAAATATCTCCTGAACAATATCCTGCGATACAGATTTATCCTTACTAAAAGTATATGCAATTGCAAGAAGCTGTTTCCAGTATCTGTTATAGATTTCTGTAAACGCCTCCTGACTGCCTTCTTTTAAATATTCGAGTAATTCTTTATCAGATGAAGACTTATAGTTCAAGTTATACTAAATTATTCAAGTCCAATATAAGAATAATTCAACAACATAATACCTCAAAAAAATATCAGGATAATTAATGCAATCCTGATATTTTATCTAAAAACAAGCCAAAATCAACTAATTATATCTCAAAAACAGGCTAAATCAGGAAATTTCCACCCTGAGGTCTTCCCTTCGGGTAAATAACCGGCTTTTTAATAATTTCTGATTTAACTCTTCTTGCACTGAATCTGGCAGATAGAAATTCATGCATATCAATATCGCCCTTAACTGTTTCAGCACTAACTATCCCCTTAAATGTTGTTTGAATTCTGTCGCCTGGAATAACCCAGGTACTTTGCATTATAATTTCATTCCCTTCAATTGTACCGTTTATCTCACGCTCTGAAAAATCAGAACGATGTACCCCTGAAAAATAATTTCCATCCTGCTGGTCGATAAAGAGTTGTTGCTTATCCTTACTATTGTAGAACTCTACTTCCAGATCCCAGCGGCCCAGCATACTTACAGTTGGGGCTTTCATGGCCACAGCAGTTTTAGGACTTCTTTTCCTGCCTATAACCTCTTTTATTCTGGAAGCCGCCAGTTTATCATCTCCCGGAACCATCATATATCCAACCAAACTAATTCCGGTTAAACCTGGTTCATCCCGATATATAGCTACCCCAACTCTTGGGAAGGTATTCCCTAATTCTTCTGAAACTTCCTGGCCTGTAACATGAAGTTCATCGGGATTCCAGGTTATAAATAAATAAGGAGTTACATGATGAATTAATTTAGGATCAGGCATTCTGATGCGATAATTAACTCCTTTTAACGTTGCAGCCTGCTTACCAATATTTTCAAGCCAGGTCACCCAGGTTTGCATTTCTTTTTTATGATCCATTTCTACCCAGGTCTCCACTGCAGCAAGCATACCAATATGTTCTTCACGGGCAACTTTATTATCACGCCCAGGGCCATGATGAGGAGCTGCTGCCTGCCAGGTCGACATCAAAAGATCCTTTCTTCCCAATAAAAGTCCGCAACTGCCTGGTGCTTTAAGCCCCTTACCCCCACTAAAGGCAACCACATCAGCACCTCTCGACAGATGATCATTGGGAAATGTCAGAATATGTGCCGCAGCATCAACGAATACAGGAACATTTAAGGGTTTAGCAATTTTTGAGATAAGCTCAAGTGGTAAAAATGACTCCTTCTCAGCATCCATATAAATCATGGCCGTCTTTGCACCAATTTTCTTCCTGAGCTCTTCTTCGTTATCCACGGTAATTATGGTAGCACCTGTACTTCTTATGGCCTGATCGTATACTGTGCGTGAACCTTTGGGAATAATCACTTCCGTCTTTTCGAATCCTGTCAGATCAGGCATTCGAACAAGCTTTTCAGGATTACCTCCAGATAAGCAAGCGAAAGTGCATAGTTTTATCCCGGCAGCCGCACCTGATGTTACCAGTCCCCATTCTGCACCGGTCAGCTCTGCAAGACGTTTACCTACCCCTTCTACCAATTCATCCATTTGCACGTTCAGCGTAGAAACTGCCTCCATAGCCAGCCTTACTTCAGGTCTGGCAACCGAACCTCCCATAATGGTGTTTGTGCCTTTGCAATTAATAAAAGGTTCTACTCCAATAGATTTCAGGATCTTTTGTCCTCTCTGTGCCAGTTCGGAATCCGGAGTTTTAGATACTCCTGATAAAAATGCAAAACCATTTTTACTTTGAGATGCTTCATTCTCCAAAACAGATGCATTTCCAGCAAATGGAAGCAGAGTGAGCCCCTTAATTATATCTCTTCTTTTCATCTTGATGTTTTCTTTTATCTGATTGAACCTTTGATGATTAAAGTAATCGTAAAGAATTAATCGCTTTATAACTATTTGTCTGATAATTTTTATCCGGGACTATTGTCCTTCAAATTCCCGGATTCTATTTTGCTTGGACTGGTGTGGCGGCACGTCCGTTTAAATCCCACTCAATTTTCCCTGCCCGTATGGTCAGTTCTGTTTCAAGTTTTTGATCACCTTTCAAAACAAAACCATGTGAATCAATAAATCCAAAATTCCCATTTTTAAGATTTAAAACTGCAATGTCGGCTTCCGAACCAATGCTTAAATGTCCCAGTTCAGGCCGTTGAATATACTGTGCTGGATTCCAGGTAGACTTTAAAATAACATCGTTAAGAGACATCCCAATATTCAAAAATTTGGACATGATGTTATTCATATCTTTCATACCTGCATTCATATTTCCAATATGAAGATCAGAACTGATTGAATTCGGATAAAGCCCCTGTTTAATGGAAGGAATTGCCTGTGAGAATACAAAACCGTTACCACCATGACCAACATCAAATATTACACCTCTGTTTTGTGCATTAATAACATATTGCTTCACCTTTCCATTCTGATCAACCAATGTTTCCTTGTAGAATGGAGCTGTTGGAGAACGAGTACCAGCATGATACATGTGAGTTAAAATATCTCCGGGTCTCAGATGTTTCATCAAAAGACTCTCGAATGAATTTGTAGGAGGCATTCCCCGCCAGTCAATCATAACAGGCCGGTTTGAAAGCTTGCCGGCCATCACAGCACTATCAACCGGAATTGACTGCGATCCGTTGTAATGGGCGACTTTAAAACCAACAATGTCATTTTTATAGTATTCAGCAAAACGGGCCGCCATAACCGGACTCATATCCGTTGAATCTTGCTCATGAGCTCCCATTCCATCACCCACTATATTCAGAAAGGCAAGAACACGGGTTTTAGACTGATCTATAATATTCTTCTTAAATAATGGGAATGACCTCCAGCCTGAACTTCCTGCATCTACCACTGTAGTGACACCTGATCTTAAAGTAAATCCATCTGGAGGAAGTGAATTCGGGCCATCCATGTAATGCTGTTCTTTAACGGTTCCGGCAAATACATGCACATGTATATCAATCAGTCCGGGAGTAACGTATAAACCTTTAACATCAATTACCTTCTTTGCCAAGGCGGGGGAAATGTCTGTTGCAACCTGAACGATTTTCCCCTGACTGACCGCAAGATCCATCTTTTGATTGATCTTATTTTTCGGATCGATCAGATGACCACCCTTGAGTAAAATATCATAATTCTGGGCATGAAGTACCGGACTCATACTCAGTAAAATCCCGCTAAGGAGTGTTAAGGTATATCGAATCAATCTAAAGTTCATCGTGTGATTTTATATTTAAACATGTTATTAAAAATGCAGTAATATATGGTAATGGGGCTCAAGCCCGTATTAATTAAAAGAATCGTAATTTACCTAAAAACAACTACTAAAAAGCTCCGTTAAGAGGCATCCCACCAAAGGCTTTTTATTGACCTGACAAATTAAAGCCTCAAAATGCACATGGAATATTCTACAATTAGTATGACTTCGATCCAAGTCTTACTTTTTTATCTGGCATGAGGCATCAGCTTTAACTGGTAGAGAAGAATTGAACATTGAAATTTTACACTTCCTAACCAATAAAACCCTCCACTTTCCTCCCCGAAAACACCCATTCCCCATTCCTTCATCCTATTCCCTATTCCCTATTTCCTATTCCCTATTTCCTATTCCCTATTCCCCCCGACACCTTTTCAAAGCTTGAGCAATAATTAATCATCATTTTATATCGAACTCACCTTCTCTTAACATATCATTGCCTTCAAATCAGAACTTTCAACATCAATCCTCATACGGACAAAACAAATAAGCTTCAAATCAGATTTTCAGGCGAACATTTACATGAATCTCAAAACATGACCCCGAATTCTTAAAAAGACCCACTCTCAGCCTAAAAATCAATAAGCTAAAATCCTCAAGCCAGGGAACAAACAATTCTTTAAAAATCAATCATTATTAATTACTAGTGTTATGTTAAGCATAATTGATCATTATTTTTTGCTATTGGGCTATGGGCTAAGAACCATCAATTTTGAACAATACTCAAATCATTGATACTTTTTCAGATTTCAAGCTCATTACTCATAGCTGATTGCTCATTGCCATCAAAGTCATTTCATTTTTAATATAACACTAACTTGACTGTGGGCGGTGTTTGGGATAATCAATTGGCTTTTTATTTTGAGGATATTGATGCTTTTTAGCAATAAATTTTGCTGTATTGAACTCGTGAAAATCCATTTCTCCGCTAAACACTCCGGCTTCAATATTTCCCTGCATAGTAGTTAGAATTCTATCACCCGGTATATTATAATTGCATAAGATTTTTACCTCATTTCCATCAATGTTCCCTGAAAAAGGACGGCTTGAGAAGTCTGTTTTAAATACTCCCGTGATCCAGTTTCCTTCCTGATTATCAATAAATAAATGTTGGGTAACTTTGCTGCTGAAATACTCAACTTCCATATCCCAGATCCCAACCATATTCATTACCGGATTTTTCATTGCCGGAACTGCTTTTGGCTGTCTTTTCCTGGATAGGACTTCATGAATACGATTCGCTGCCACTTTATCATTGCCCGGAATCATCATGTATCCAACAAGGGTAATTCCTGTTGATCCGGCTTCATCTTTACCAACCTGAACAGCAATTCGAGGGGCAATAGTCCCAAGTTCTTCCGCAACTTCCTGACCTGTAACATGAAGTTGCTCAGGGTTCCATCTGATGTGAAGATATGGAGTCACATGGTGAATTAACTCCGGATCAGGCCGGGTAATAGTTGTTTTAATCCCATTAATAGCAGATACCTTATGACCTATTGTTTCTAGCCAGGAAACCCAGGTATTCATTTCCTTGATATGATCTAACTTGACCCATGCCTCAACAGCGGCAAGCATTCCAATATGCTCTTCCCTGCCAACCTTATTATCTCGTCCAAAACCATGGTGCGGAGAATTTAC
>CAZGWG010000026.1:0-11192 GCA_964529165.1 uncultured Sphingobacterium sp. | reverse complement strand
TTAAGCCGGAACAGCTTGGCGCTTTTATTCCTTTTCCACCACTATATCCCACCACATCAGCACCCTGAGCCAAATGAACATCAGGAATTGTAAGAATATGTGCAGCAGCATCAACAAAGACTGGTACGTTTAAAGGTCTGGCAATTTTTGAAACATTCGGAATTGTAAATTCATCTTCTGAAGGAGTCATATATATCATCGCAGTCCGGGAATTAATACTCTTTCTTAACTCATCCAAACTCTCAACGGTAATTACTTTGACACCGGCATTCCTAACCGCATGATCGTAAACATTCCGGGAGGATAATGGAATGATTACTTCAGATTTAGCGAATCCGGTCAGGTCCGGAATTCTCAATAATTTCTCAGGATCTCCACCCGTAAGGCAAGCAGCAGTAACCATTTTGATACCTGCTGCGCAACCGGCAGTAACGATACCCCATTGTGCACCGGTTAGTTCCGCCAACCGCTTCCCTATCCCAAAAGCCAGTTCATCCATCTGCACGTTCAGAGTACTAACAGACTCCATTGCCAATTTGACTTCCGGACGTACAACTGCTCCGCCCATAATCGTATTGGTTCCTTTACAATTCACAAAAGGTTCTACACCAATTGATTTTAGCAAACTCTCGCCCCTCTTTACCAATTCTTCATCTACCATACCGGAAATAGCATTGACATTATCTTGTATTCCATTTGAACCGAAAGAAAAGTCGTTCAATGGTGAAGCTACAGCACTTCCGGCAAAAGGTAATAAGGTCAGACCTTTAAGTATTTCTCTTCGTTTCATTTATAATAAATTAATGTAATTGATCATTAGTTTTTGTTATGGGCTAAGAGCTTTGAGCTATGAGCCATTATATTTGAGTAATATTCCTATTAAAAGCTGATTGCCCACGGTTGATTGCTCAATGCCATCAAGGTCATTTCATTTTTAATATAACAGTAGATTACATTTTAATTGTTAGTCCATCCCTTAATTCCAATCCCATTTAAATCCCATTCAATTTTACCGGCTTTTAGTGTTAGCTCAGATTCAAGTTTTTGTGTCCCCTTTAAATAACCGCCATGCGCATCAAAAAAACCAAAATCTCCGGTCCTAACTTTAAACACAGCAATATCTGCCTCAGCGCCAATACTTAAGTGGCCAAGTTCTGTTCTTTTGATATACATTGCCGGGTTCCAGGTTGACAGCTTGATTACCTCTTTAAGAGGAACACCCATATTTAAAAACTTAGACATAATATTGGCCATATCTTTCATTCCAGCATTCATATTTGCAACATGAAGGTCAGAACTGATTGAGTTTGGAATAAGTCCCTGTTTAATTGCCGGTATTGCCTGACTAAATACAAAGCCATTAGCACCATGGCCAACATCCATTACAATTCCACGTTGCTGTGCCCGAAAAACATAGGGTTTTACTATACCATTGGCATCTACCAATGCTTCTTTATAGATTGCTGCAGTAGCTCCTGCACCTTTTCCTGCGTGGAAATTATGAGTTAATATATCCCCAGGACGAAGATGCTTCATAAACAACTCCTCCAGAGAGTTTTCCGGAGGCAAACCTCTCCAATCGACCATAACCGGCACATTTGCCAGATTACCGGCAGCAACAGCACTATCAACCGGAATTGATTGCGGTCCGCCGAAATGCGCTACTTTAAAACCCACAATATCATTTTTATAATATTTGGCAAATGTGGCGGCCATTTTAGGATCCATGTCGTTCCTGTCCTGCTGATGCTCACCCATTCCATCACCAACAATATTCAAAAATGCAAGAACCCTGGTCTTTGACTGATCAATAATATTCTTCTTGAACAATGGAAATGTTTTCCATCCCGAGCTGCCCGCATCAACCACAGTGGTAACCCCTGCTCTGAACGTAAAACCATCCGGTGGCAGGGAATTAGGCCCGTCCATATATTGCTGACTTTTATTAGTTCCAGCAAAAACATGAACATGAATATCAATAAGCCCGGGTGAGATGATCATTCCTCTGACATCAACCACCTTTTTCGCTCTTGCTGCAGCAATATCAGAGGCAACCTGGGAAATTTTTCCATTGGTGATTCCTATGTCCATTTTTGCATCAATTTTGTTTTTGGGATCAATTAATTGTCCTCCCTTTAACAGGATATCTATTTCCTGTCCAAATGCATAATTATAATAAGATGGCAGCACAACAATCAGAAGTTGAACTACCACTATAATCCTTTTAATTTTCATAGCTGTTTACATTAAATTCTTTTAATTTTTTACCACCTGAACTGATTCCCCTCACGAAAGAAATTATTCAAAGGAGTAGCAATTCCATTCAGATCATACACAATTCTTCCTCCTTTAATGGTCATTTCGCACTCAAACTTTTTATTACCGGTCATTTTATACCCTGCTGTCTCATAAAAGCCAAACTTACCTTCCCTCAGGCTGAATACAACCAGATCGGCAATAGCTCCGGGCGACAAATGACCAAGTTCTTCCCGCTTAATTGCTTTTGCCGGACTCCAGGTACTTGCTTTTATAACCTCTGTCAAACTCATTCCCATTGTCAGGAATTTAGACATCACATTCATCATATCTTTCATAAATGCATTTGTACTTCCTGCTGAAAGATCAGTACTGATTGTATTTGGTACAAAACCAGCTTTCATTGCCGGAATGGCATTGGAATACCTGAACGCAGAACCATGACCTACATCGAAAATGATACCCCGCTTCTGGGCTTCCGGGAAAGAGGGCTTGATCAAACCGGTTTGCTGATCAACAATCATATCCCTGGCATTGATATCTTCAATAATTGTATAAGTATGCGTATAGATATCTCCGGGCCTCATGTGTTTGGTGAATAATTCTTTGAGAGATGGGTAGGGATGATTCCGGCCACCGTCTAACATGATTGGCATTTTGGCAAGATTGCCGGCTTCGACTCCACGATCTACCGGAGTCCAGTCAGGACCTGTAAAATCAACTTTAAATCCGACTATATCTTTGCTGGACAGTGCCAGTTTAGCAGATTCAGCAGCAATTTTATCCCCTGTACTTTTTTCATTGGCACCGCCCTTATAATCACCTCCTTTGATATTGAGGAAGGCCAGAACCCGGGTGTTGGATTTATCAATTACCTGCTTTTTGAAATTGGCGAATGTTTCATAATCGGAGTCTCCGGCATCCACGATGGTTGTTACACCTACCCGAAAAGTATAGCCATCAGGAAGAGTATATGCCAGGCGTGAATGAATGTCAATTAAGCCTGGTGCTACATACATACCGGCAGCATCTACAACCTGTGTTGCCTGATCCGGATTTATGCTTTTAGCAATTAATGCTACTTTACCATCATTAAGGGCAACATCCAGCACTTCATCAATGTTGTTTTTGGGATCAATTACATGCCCGCCTTTGATAATTATGCCATATACTTTACTACTCTGCTGAGCAAATACGGAATAGTTAGCCAGAAACAGAACTACTAACAGGAGATGTTTTAGTTTTAACATTGCGTGAATTTATTTTTTAAGAGGGACTGCATTTTTTGATATATAGTCAGTTCTACCTGAGACTTTAGATAAGTATTTTCTTCCTGCAGGAAAGAGTTGATCTTTTCATGCTTCTTTTTTGCGGCATTCTGCTGCTGTAAAATAGTGATCAGATCCGCTTTCGATAAGTTCTCCTGTGCCATATTCATTGCATGAAATTACAAAAAAAGCATGTTATACAAGTAAAAATACGCTTTTTATAGCTAATAGCGCTGCAATTGTCGGCTCCTTTGAATCTGCATCTCTTTGATCATCAGCACGAGCTCGGCCCGTCTTAACTGATCCTTTTTGGTGTATAAAGACACTCTTTTCAGTCGTTTATAGAAGAAGAGAAGCCTCTGTATTCCCATCGCAGGAGCTTAATATGCGTACGCAGTCGATTAAGGGAAACAAATACTTCACCGTTGGATGCCTCTATGTGGGTTTGGATGTGACCAGACTATACAGATCATCGAAGC
This sequence comes from uncultured Sphingobacterium sp., assembly GCA_964529165.1. Classification (GTDB taxonomy): domain Bacteria; phylum Bacteroidota; class Bacteroidia; order Sphingobacteriales; family Sphingobacteriaceae; genus Daejeonella. The sequence continues at coordinate 7,189 of CAZGWG010000026.1, read as the reverse complement.
TCTACTTCATATCGCAGTACCCTTTATAAAGAAAGTACCGATGCGAGGAGTTCAGGCTGAACATTTATATAAATTAATGAATCTTGAAAGGATTCCAGGATTGGAAGAGGAGGCTTTAAGCCGAACGCCATTAGGATAGGTAATTTCGATTGCCAGATCTCTTTGTCCCGGACGCAATGGAACAAATTCGCTCTTGCTTTTTTCTTTTCTGCGCGACACCCAGTAGGCAAATGTGGCTACCTTCATTCCCCGTTGCTGACTAAACTCTTTTTGCGTTAGTCCACTCTGGTGCCAACGCTCTACTTCTACTTTTATACGTGTTTGTGATCCATTACTTTATCTTTTATGACAAAGTAAGTTCATTCAGCAAGTCACATCAATATGCAGTTCGCCGGCCGGTTACACAGGTGCATTGCGCTTTTGATATTTAACCAAATGATTTTCAATCCCTTTGTGAGATATACTTCTACCATTTTCTTGCGAACACCCAATTCCATCGAAATTTTAGTTGTAGAAAGACAGAATTACGACTCTAGTTGACTTACATTTTATATTATATAACTCCAAAGCCTTTAAAACTCAATGTTCCTCCAAAAAGACCCAATTTACCCCACCAATCAAGATTACAATCTTATTTCCAGTAACAGATTTCACTTATTTTATCCAAATCAGGGGAGCATTCACTACATCCGGTAAAACAACATTTTAACGGATCTATGCTCCCCAAAAAGCATAAAATCTTAAAATCCTTAATCTGTTATCAGAAAGATGAAGAAATTATCTCCAAAAAGCTATAGCAACTTTACTCCACCGGTATATTTCTTTATTAAATCGGCATCAAGTTCTAAACCAAGACCAGGGGTGTTAGGTATGGCCAACATTCCATCCTCGTCCATTTTCCAGCCACCAACTTTAATATCATCTATAAATGGTGATCCTGTTAGGTATTCAACAAGATCAGTATTTGGAAAAGCAGAGGCAAGATGTAAATCTGCGGCGAGTCCAACTGCTGTATTCCAGCCGTGAGGTATGAAACGAATGCCATAGTCTTGAGCCATGATAGCAATACGCTTCTCTTCACTTATTCCACCAACTTTAGTGACATCTGGTTGAATAATGTCAAATGCACCAGCACTAAGCCAAGGCAGAAAGGATTGTCTACGGGTTAATACCTCTCCTCCAGATATAGGTACTGGCGAATGTTCTCGTAACTTAACATAATCATCCAAAGCATCAGGATTTAAGGCCTCCTCAAACCAATGAACATCATAATCGGCAAGCATCTTCGCTGTGTTCAAAGCCCACTTGTAACCATTCGGCCAAAATGCATCACTACCACCTGCATCTACCATTAAACGAGCCTCTGAACCTATAGCTTCACGTGCAGCTTTAACAATGGCTTCATCAGTTGCAGAATTGTATCTTCCGAATGGCCCCCAGCCAATCTTAAATGCGCGAAATCCCTGAGACTTTACCTCAAGCAAATAATCATGTAGTGCTGAAGGCTCACGCATGAGTACGGATGCGTACGGTTGCACACGCTCACGATAGCGTCCACCAAGCAAGCGACCAACAGGCTGTCCTGTTGCTTTTCCTAGCAAATCCCATAATGCCATATCAATACCACTGATTGTATGAGTTATAGAACCACCACGACCAAGCCAGAACATATTTTGGTGCAATTTCTCGCTAACACGCTCTGGCTCAAGCGCATTTTCTCCTCTATACAAAGGCTCAAGCACTGCTAATGAAGCGTGAACCAAGGCATCATTTGTGAATACACTGCCAAGCCCAATAGCTCCTTCATCAGTATGAACAGCAATAAGTGTATGAACACAATCTTCAGGCCTGATTTCATTACTCCAACCACCTTCAGGTGTGGCTCCTCTAAGGCCAGCACAGCGGATTTCTCTAATTTTCATATTTACGAATTTGGTCTTTTGAAGAATTTTGCAATAGGTTTAAAATGGACATTTTTATCTAACGGAAATATTGGTCGAGGACAACGGGTATGGCCAAGAGAATATAAATTGGCGCTCGATGATCCAGGGGCATCAACATTGATCATCATTTCACACCAGTCGGCATAAATATGGCGCTGGCAGTGTGGCGATTTTACCACTACTGCATCAAATTTTTGGGGATTCTGGCCATGGGCATAGAAAAAAGATCGATCGTAAAGATTCACGGCACGGCTACTAACCACAATTGTGAAATTATTCGATTCCAATACTACTGTCAACCCAGAATACCAATTCTCACCAAAAGATTCACTTTGAAAACGACCACCTGAAAGCAATAGCACTTTTGCTGTAATTAATAGTGGTTGGAACCGTTTTGAATCTAGTGTACCCCCGATATTAACTTCAATAACTCCACCGACACCAGCTTCAATTGCCTTATTTACGGCAGATTGATCAACAATAGGCAACAGAACTCGTCCCTTATACCCAGCTTCTAAAAGCTTCTGAAAAATAACGTTACTATCACCAGAAGCTCCCGAACTTGTGGCATCAGCTGCATCAACCAGTGCGATTGTTCCTTTTGTCTGCTCTTTAAGTAATAAAACCATTTCATCCAAACCAACCAGATTCATCTGCATAAATTCACGATTCTTCCAAAAACCTTCGGCTATACGAATTGCCTCACGTTCAGCCATTCCGGGATCATTGTTACTTATAACAAAACTATACGTTTGTAGCTCTGGGACATCAGTAAATGGGTTGCCTATAAAAATCCCTGCTGATAACCCACTTGGACTCTTCTCAATTTTTTGAGCTAATCGAATACTCTGCCCAAATAATCCAGTTTCTGTAATTAACTCATCACCTCGTACCAATGCAGGTATTGCCACTTTTGCAGTGACAGGATTAATTTCTCCTGCTATTATTCGAAGCAATAACTTCGCGGCTCTCTGTCCAGTTTCAAAAAAATCAATATGAGGATATGTTTGATAAGACACAATAGCACTACAGCACTCAAACATTTGGTCAGTAGCAATACCGTGAAGATCTAATGATAAAACAATAGGAATGTTTTCACCAAGAATTTTTCTTGTCTCTTTAAGCAAAAACCCTTCAGGATCAAGTTCTTCTTCGGATGCCATTGCCCCATGCATACAAAAATAAACACCATCAACAGGAGGTGCATTTCGAATAGAATCAAGAAAATCCCTTGCAATTTTCAGCCAAGATTCTTTAGCCAAAGTACCACCGGAGGTAATAAAAAATGCACTATAGGTTGGAATTAATTTAACGTCTTCAAGTGCATCAAAAACACTCAATGCTCCTCCAACTTCATTTCTTACAGTTCGGTGATAGTTTAACAAATCTTCACCGTATCTAATTACAAAATCTTCGCTAGTACTAAAATTCGGATTAAAGGTAGAAACTTCCTGTTTACATTCGGCAATGAGAATTTTTAACATAAAAAAAAATAAGTATGCAAATTATATTATAAAAATCATGTTTTATACGATATGATAATCACAAAAATATTGTTTAAATTGTCTAAATAAATATATAAAATCCATCTGCAAAAATGGGCAGTAGATTATGATCCGTTCGATTCCGAAAGCCAAAACTCATTCTTAAAGAAAATTTTAAATCTTGGGACATACACTCTTTCAGATAGAAAGATCCTATTAGTTTGTCGATAAAGCATTTTTATTGTTGAAGAAAATGAATAGTTTGTCGAAATTCAAGTGGGAACTCGGTCATAACCACGTCTACCCCAGCTTCTTTTGAAAGTCGCCAATTATCTACCTGATACCCTGCAACCATATTTCCCACCACAAAAATTTTTCTGTTAGTAGCTCTTATTGCCTTAACGGTTTCTTTATCTGGCACAAAACGAAGATAAGCCCAATTAGCATGAGGGTCTTTTAGTGCAGAGGAGACATCAATTGGATTTTGAACTAAAATGGATATTTGCGTTTTGTTGTCTGCTTCATAAAGCTTCTTGCGAACAGCTGGATCTAAAATAGTAAGGCCTATGAAAATTAATTGATCTAGAACTCCATACTTGCGTGCAAGAGTAACAAGCTCTTTTTCTGCAGTTTCATCTGTTAGTTTAACATCTACTGCGATCAAAATGTTAGGATTTTTTTGTTCTTTGAGTAACTTAAGAAGTTCCTCAAAGGTTGCAACTCGTTCACCCTTATAATAAGATGCCATATAGCCCCCTGCATCCAATTTCCTTAATGCATTAAAAGTATAATCTGTTACACGACCTTTACCATTTGTTGTTCTGTCTACGAGTTCATCGTGCATGCAAATCCAAACTCCGTCCTTAGTTCGACGAACATCTACTTCAATTCCAATGTTCAGTTGAAGGCTTGCTTTAAAGTTTGCTACTGTATTTTCAGGTGCATGATGCTCAATGCCTCGATGTCCAATAACTTTAGGAATTAAAGCGACCTTTTCACTCTGAGCATTAGCTATAGTTATGAATGAAAATAGAAATAGAACTAAAACTATTAGTGTTAATTTCGTGAAAGATATATTTATAATCATAACTTAAAAGATATAGAATTTTGAAAATTGATAAAATATTTTTTTTGACATTTTATTACTGTAAATATATTTAGCTCGTGTAGCAAAAATCTATAATCCTTTTGCTATCCAAGTAGTCCGCCTTGAGCTAAGTTTAATACTGGTTTTTGCTCTTCACTAATCAAAAAATCGAATCACTAGGGTAAAATCCTAAATAATTAAATTTCAGAACGTGTACTGATTAAGAAGAAAACTAATTTCTATCATTTTAAAGCAAAATTTTCATTAGAGTTAAACTTCAGCAAGCCCATTTATTAATTCGAAATCAATTTATTGGTTTATAATCAATGGGGAACAACTTCTTAATTCCAATTATCAACGCAATTCCTGCCAAGAAATACAATAATGCAGTAAAAGAAAGCAAATTGTCAATACCCACGGATTGTTTCCACATACCCCCAAATAAAGCTGCAAAGCCAGAGATAACTGCACCGCAGAAATTTAAAACACCTACTGCAGAAGCCCTGGTTTCAGAAGGAACAACTTCAAATGCAGCAGGAAAAATATTGCCCATAAGAAGGCCGCTAAATAACCCAAACCCAGCAGCTGCAATACGTGTAGCCTCTAAAGTCTCGCTGTTTCCAAGCATATGCAGACATGGTGCACATAGGATAAGACTTGCAGTCATAACCCATAACCGTGAAGCTTTTGTCTTTCGATATAAAAAATCTGATATTACCCCGCCCCCAAGCAACCCAATTGCTGTTGTAATTTGGATATAAATTGTTGCATTAAAGGCAGATTCAGACTGATTTAGTACAAATTTATCATGCAAAAAAGTTGGCAACCAACCATAAAGAAGCCACAAACCAAAGACAAAAACTGGAAACACAACACATAATAGTACAAAAGTGTGAACCTTAATTAAAATAGTAAAAGTTAATTTTTTTGCTATCTCTTGACTTTTAGAAGGGGTATCTTCATCCAATTTCCGAAGAAACAAAAAATATGGAATCGAATATAACAGTCCAATTGCTCCCAATACAAAAAAAGCTTCTCGCCACTGGCCTCGATCTGCCATCCAACCACCAAACCAACTACCACCAACTGTTCCAACAATTTGTGCAGTAGTCAATACAGCAATTGCACGGGATCGAAGTGATGGTGGGTGTGCGCTTGCAGTAAGTGCTATGGCTGTAGGCATAAATAATGATTCCGAAATGCCCATCATCGCCCTCAAAATTAGCATAAATGCTATCGACTGAGCAAAACCTGTGGCTACAGTAACGATACTCCATATAATTATACTTAATACAATTAATAATCGTTTTGAATATCGATCCCCAAGTTGTCCGGCAATAGGGCATCCAATTGCATAAACCCATAGAAATATTGCCCCAATTAATCCAAGTTGGTGGTCAGACATTCCAAGATCAGCCTTCAATGAAGGGAACATTGAAAATACCGCTTGCCGGTCAGCATAATTCAGAAAATAAGCAAACCACATAAAGAACACCAATAGTGTAGCCTGATGGGTTGAAACTGAGATCTTACTATTCATTTTAATAATAAACTTATGCACTTACTCTAAAACCGATACAGAAAAATTTAAGCTGAAATTGAGTAATTCAAAAATTTTGATTGTACAATTGTGACAAACACATCAAAAAGAAATCTATGGAAAGACAATCTGAAATTACCTAATAAATTATTTCATTTTTTTCAAATATTCATCTATTTGATTTATACTAACTGCTCTTTTTTGTGTTGAGTTCAGAAACCATGTCCTAAATTCTTTTTTAATATCTTCATTCCAATCTCCGTGAATTAATCCAGAAGGATACTTATTTTGCTGAAGTAAAAATCTTTCAAATTCATCTCTTAATGCGACTAATTCAGAAGCTGAAACAAGTCCCTCAACCAAATGGGCAGGAATAAAAACAACTCCATGATCATTAGCAAAAACTATATCTCCTGGAAACACCGTTACCTCATCTATGCGAATTGGAGAATTGATTGATGTTGGCACCATCTCCTTAATATATGATGGATGATGTCCTTTAATCCAGGCATTAAATCCTTTAGTATCTTTAAGCTCCTGCATATCTCTTATGGCACCATTAAAAATAACTCCATTACCAGTCTTTGCATAAATTGAGTTACCTAAACTTGAACCAATTAGAGTCCCATCTTTTACTTTGCCGTAACTATCAGCTACATATACATCTCCTTTAATTAAGATATCAATTGGCCAAATATTTATACCTCCATTTTGTGAACGGCCTTCAAGACTACCATTTGCTCTAACTAAACTATCAAGATCTGGTCTTGCAGGCATAAATTGAGCTGTAACTACCCTCCCGACCATGGTTTGACCACTATTAAGGGTCATCCAGTGATTCGCGACCTGATTTCTATAACCTCTATTGCTTAAGTAACCCCATATTTGCTCTAATGTTGCTGATTTTAATTTTTCAATATGCAGATCAGAGACAAAAGGTCTGCCGTCTGGCAAACGTTCGCCTGTCCATTGAGAAGTTAGTTGCTTTATATAGTCCGCGGTAGCCCCAATGCGTTGTGCCTGGACATTAAGAGCTACAACTATCATTAATACAATTAATATTAATTTCTTTTTCATATTTAGATTCATTAAAATTGAATAACGGAATCATTTAGAGTTCAACGATTGTTTCAAT
>CAZGWG010000025.1:0-26982 GCA_964529165.1 uncultured Sphingobacterium sp. | reverse complement strand
TATTAAGATGAGCATGCGTTTCATCAATTGCCAGATAGGTGCCATCAACCCAGTTCCCAAAAACTGTATAGGTAATTTTGACCGTTCCATCGTGGTTTTCCACCTGATAAACATCCCCTTCAGTCTGTTTTACCTCCAGAAGAGCTCCACTTCTATTGAAGGCCTTAACATTGTAGATGTTTTTACCAAATTCATGGGTTGCATACCTTCCCGGAGATGACCTGCTCATACGAAATATCAGAGTTCGGGCAGGAACATCGGGAACTAGCAACTCTATCTCAGCCTCATGATGAATGGCATTGGGGAACGAAATTTTATATTCAATGGGTTTTTGAGCTGATAAAGTCAGTGCATTAAAAAATAGCAGGAACAGAAGGATTGTCCTCATTATATATATAATTGGTTGCCGTGAAGTTATAAAAAAATGTATTGCAATAACAAGCTCAAGATTTGTTACGCCAGGCTATTGTTTAGAATCTGTTTCAGAACCGCTATCTATTGCCTTCTTCTGTCGGCTTATCCCGGTACTCACTCTGGTTTCATGGACACCATCGATCAGTGATATATCCAGATCTTTGGTTTTATCTGAATGATGTATGGCAGTGTCATCCAGATTTTGGATGGCAACATCATATGGCCCTTTATTGCTCATCAGTTTCACAAAGACTGGTAAACACTCAAAGAGGATAAAAAGGAAAGCAATGAAGGATATCGCCAGATAATTATCCATATCACGGCTGCCATCTTCTTTATAACTCAACTGGCCCAGAGCCCTGTTCCTGTCGGCAAAACCTGCAATGTTGGCCAGACTATCTAACTGTTTGCTGCTAAACATTCTTTGTTGCGCCAGACCATCAAACTTCTTTCTGTTGCTAAAGAAGGTATCCATCGCAGCAATTTCTTTGCGAAGAAACTCCAGTCTTAACTCCTTTTGTACCACAATTGATTCTTTCTGCTTCGCATAGGTCCCATAACCTGTAATTCCAGATGTCTGATTAGTTTTATCTCCAAAAACCTCCTGATTCAGAATGTATCTGGAACGATTAATATCCTTTTCCAAAGAATCTTTTTCGGTTTTATAATTTGAGGCTTTCTGCATTTCCTGAGCATATTTCAGGTTAAAGGTGCGGTTCAAGGTATCTATTCTGGCACGCTGCAGATTGAGGTAACTTGTTTTTAACTGCTGACGGATTTCCTTGTCAAATATTTTAAGCTCCAGGGGTCTGGAGATTACAATTCCAATCATTATTGCCAAAAGTATTCTGGGAGTGGCCTGTAATATCTGATGCCAGCTTGTCCCGCTTTTACTGATACTGGAAACTATATACCTGTCCATATTGAAAATAGCCAGACCCCAAATAATCCCGAAGAGGAAAGCAAAAGGCACCGCAGTTTCAGTTCCAGCAAAAACGAAATACATAGCATATCCCCCAGAGAGCGAAGCAAACAGGGCTGTAAAAAATATTGTAGCACCTATACCAACATATTTATTATGCTCGGTGGGATACTTCATAAGAGTGTCTTTATGTGCTCCCGAACAGAACCAAAAGAAATCAGTTAGCTTTTTCATTACTGAATAAGACGAACAGGATAGCAATTAGTTACAGAATAGCGACCATTAAATGACGGAAACGCTAAGAATGCTTTAGCATTATTATTTAGGAAATCATACCTTTACAATATTATAATAAAGCGATATGAAAGAAATTACTGTACAGGAGCTAAAGGAAAAAATCGATAAGAATGAAGATTTTCAATTAATCGATGTTCGTGAGACTTTTGAATATGAGATGTCAAATCTAAATGGCCTGAATATACCACTTGCAGGTGTTATTCTTGAGGCATCGAAAATCAGTAAGAATAAACCTGTAATTATGCAATGCCGTAGTGGTGCAAGAAGTGCTGCAGCCCTGAATCAGCTTGAACAGCAGTTGGGATATACAAACCTTTATAACCTGAAAGGTGGCATTCTGGCCTGGAAAGCAGAGTACGAGCCAGATATGCAGGTATATTAATACAATATGCTTAAGAAAATCTTATTAAATATATTTCTGAACGTAGCTATTATAGTTCTGGTAATTTGTATTGCCTGGGCAGTAAAGAACTCTTACTATCTCTATGTATTTGCCGGAATACCACCGCTTGCCATGCTCATCTATCTAAAGTTCAGGCTGGTTAAAAGCGTGCGAAACCTGACAAGAAAAAATCAGAAATAAAGCCAAAGCAACTTATAGCTTTATTAGCCCTAGTCCGGGTACATCTGATAAGACCCACTTTCCATCTATAAACTCAGGGTCTTTATAAGGATTATTACTGGTTAAGAAAGGTCCGTCAAGATCTGCCCAGTCGCATAATGGGGCCAAGGCAGCCGCGGCAAGGGTACCACAACTGGTCTCGCTCATACAACCAATCATGGTTTTCAATCCCAGTTCTTTTGCTTTCATAAGGATTCGGTAACCTTCATGCATACCTGCACTTTTCATCAGCTTCATATTAATGCCATGGTATACTCCTTTGGCTTTTTCTACATCTGCAAAGCGTTGAACAGATTCGTCACCTATAATTGCAATCGGACTTCTTTCAGTAATCCATGCATTTGAATCCGGGTCATCTTTGGCCATAGGCTGCTCAATCAGTACCACACCTTGTTCATACAACCATAACACCATGTCCAGCCCCTGCTGCTTGTCTTTCCAACCCTGATTAGCGTCGACATATAATGGTTTATTGGTTGCAGACCTTATGGTATTGATCAGTTCCTTATCATTATCTCTTCCCAGTTTTACCTTAATAATATGGCAATTTTCTCCTTCTTTGATCTTTTGAAGTAAAACTTCAGGAGTATCAATTCCAAGAGTATAGGAAGTCGGGGGCATTTTAACCGGATCGGCATCAAAGTACTTATAACAAGCCTTTTGTTCAATCTTACCCCTCAAATCCTGTAAAGCAATATCAATAGCCGCTTTAATATTGGGATTTCCGGGAGCAATGTTATCCAGATAATCAATCAACTCATCAAAATTAAATGGAGCCTTAAGCCAGGAAAGATCAACTTTCGACATGAAAGCATTTGCAGTTTCAATATTCTCACCCATATAAGGTACCATTGAAGCCTCACCATAACCCGTAAAGCCTTCATAGCTGATTTCCATTTGCATAATTGGAGTTGAGGTTCTTGAAAATTTTGCAATTGTAAAGGGGTGCCTCAGATTAAGTTCAAAAGGTCTGTAATTGATCTTCATTGTAGTGATTTATGATGAGCGAAATAACGAAATATATATTATCCTCAAACAAATTTTTGTATTGTTCAGAAATGATCAGCTGATAAAGCTGGCCAATCGAAAGCAATTGCGTCTATAAATGATTTATATTGCACTAAATAAATAGTGAAAGCTCATGAATAAATTAATCAGGCTGATTAAGTATCATATCATCCTATTGGCTGCTTTTTCATTATTAGTTATATCAGCTTTCTATATTTCGGAAGGAGGTAATTTAAGTACTCCTTCAGCTATTGTCCTTTATTATCTGATTTCTGCAGTGCTTTTATATATTCCTTTGATATTGATTCTGACCAGCTTCAACTTTGTCATACTTGCTATCGGACTCAGGACGTTTAAAGACCTTAAAAAACAGATTATGATATGCTTTTTGCCGGTTCTATTGTTCTCTTTGTGGTTTATCTTCACAAAAAACAACATAATGGAGAGCTATTGGAGGTTGACAGATTTTCAATTTTATATTATTACAGGGATTTGGTCTTTTCTTATCTTAACCGGTATGATCATCTATTCTGGTATCAGAAAATATGCCCTCGCTGCTTTTCTTCCGGCTATGGTTTTTACTTTATTGTTTTTTCTAGAGAAGTATAATATTACCTCCAGACAATTATCATTATCAAATTTTAATTTTAGTACAATGCTAGTTATTTGGACAGTTTTAAACTATTGCCTTTTGTACCGTTATCGTAAAATGATTTACTACTTACATAGGAAACTGACGCTTGAAACAGTTGAGGAAATGTAATTGAGACCTTGTTAACATGGAAAAATTAAAAATAGCGACTGCGCAATTTGAAAATAAAAGCGGCGATAAAGCATACAATTTATCAGTAATTGAAAAATTGGCCAAAGAAGCTGCGACAGCGGGTTCAAAAGTAATCGCCTTTCACGAATGCTCAATTACCGGCTATACTTTTGCCAGGAACCTTTCAAGAGCGCAAATGCTTGATCTGGCTGAATTAATTCCGGGGGGGCCTAGCATATTGCGTCTGACTGAGATTTCAGAAAAATATGACATTACAATCCTGGCAGGACTTTTTGAGAAAGACATTGAAGGGAGTTTATTCAAGGCCTATGTCTGTGTTGACAAAAACGGTCTTGTGGCAAAGCATAGAAAATTACACCCCTTTATCAATCCAAATTTAAATCCCGGAAACACATACACTATATTCGACCTTCATGGCTGGAAATGTGGTATTTTAATCTGCTATGATAATAATGTAATTGAAAATGTAAGGGCAACCGCATTGCTAGGCGCAAATATTATCTTTATGCCTCACGTAACTATGTGTACCCCCTCTACACGGCCAGGTGCAGGTTTTGTGGACCCGGAATTGTGGTATAATCGCGAGAATGATCCAACCTCCCTTCGCCTTGAGTTTGATGGAATGAAAGGAAGGGAATGGCTGATGAAATGGCTGCCGGCCAGAGCTTATGACAATGGAATTTATGCTGTTTTCTCAAATCCAATTGGCATGGACGACGATCAGCTCAAAAACGGATGTTCAATGATAATCGAGCCCTTTGGAGATATTGTAACTGAGTGCCGAACCTTTGAAAACTCATTTGCCAGTGCAATACTGATTCCCGAAAAACTTAAACAGGCCGGAGGTTTCCGTTACATTAAGGCAAGAAGACCTGAGCTATATTGTAACATTCTCGGACAGGAACATAAACCAGAATTAAATGTAGTCTGGCTTAATACTGAAGAAAACCAAGCGCAGATCTAAAATTCAATTAATCAGCTCTGCCATGATGGCGAATACTGCTGAATACAAGATCCTCAATATATTCGACCACAAGCTGTTCATTCTTGCTATCACCAAAATCTGTTAGCGAAGGTAGATTATGCATAAAAAATACCTGCAAATGTGCCATCTCGATAATTGTACTTGCAAGAGAACGGGGGTGAGTATAATCAGCATTATATTCAAGGATGATTCCAGCAATTAAGGAACAAAGATCCTTATAAGGTTTGAATAACCTGTCTTTGTTATCTTCAGACACATGCTTTGTAAGATATGTCTTTGAGCCTTCAGCGATAATTATCTGATGCAAGAGGCTTTCATTAACATACATTGTACTATCATCATCAACAACATTGGCTGCAAGAAGCTGAATCAATTTTTTCAATTTAATAGTAGGATCTGAAATATTATTCAGGTGAAAAGTAACCCTAAACTCAAGCCAGCTCCAATACCATGCTGTCAGATAAATGAGTAAACGATGTTTATTTTCAAAATATCTGTAAATACCTGCTTCTGTTGATCCAATTACTTCTGCCAGTTTCTTGAACGTAAAAGACTCAAAACCATTTTCCTGTATCAATTGTATACTGAACTGAATTATCTTCCTTCCAAGTTCTGTTTGCTCGGGATTACGAACAAACAATTTCTCATTCATCTTTATTTGTAATTGTAATTCCATTATTATGCCGCTAAAAAACCTGGATACAAATTGCTATCATTTATTTCTGCAATGCAAAAATAGGTAAAAGTTTTACAATTAAATGAAATAGTAATACTATCATTTAAAATAATGATGCTATCTTCGTATTGTGGAATTAAACAAAAGATTTAAAAATGGAATCAAAAAACATGTTTAAAGAAATTAAAAACGACCTGCCGGCGAGCATAGTCGTATTTTTTGTTGCAGTGCCGCTTTGTCTCGGTATTGCGCTGGCATCAGGAGCACCGCTCTTTTCGGGTATAATTGCCGGTATAGTTGGTGGAATTATTGTTGGAATTGCAAGCGGATCACCTTTAGGGGTTAGCGGACCGGCAGCCGGACTGGCTGTAATTGTACTTACTTCGATAGCTGCGCTCGGCTCATGGCCTGCATTTCTCCTTTCGGTGGTCATTGCAGGAGTAATTCAACTAGCCATGGGATTTGCAAAAGCAGGTTTCATTGCTTACTTCTTTCCAACTTCTGTTATTAAAGGAATGTTAACGGGTATAGGCTTACTAATCATTCTAAAGCAGATACCACATGCCTTAGGGTATGATAAAGATGCCGAAGGTGATGATGCATTTCTTCAGGCCGATGGTGAGAATACTTTTTCTGCTATCAGTAAAGCTTTCGAATGGGTAACGCCAGGTGCTTTGTTAATTGCGGCAATATCAATCGGAATTCTGATCTTATGGGATACGGTACTAAGCAAAAAACATAAGATATTCCAGTTAATTCAGGGGCCTATTGTTGTAGTGATTCTTGGAATAGTAATAAATTATATGTTCCAAAATGGAATTCTGAACTTCAGTTTAGCAAGTGATCAGGTTGTACAACTTCCCGTTGCTCAAAATCTTGCAGAATTCTTCACACAATTTACTTTACCTGATTTCACACAACTCAGTAACCCTGAGATATACAAAATTGCTGTGGTTATGGCAATTGTAGCCAGCCTCGAAACCCTTCTTTGCGTTGAAGCTACTGATAAACTGGACCCTGATAAACGGGTAACCCCAACAAACAGAGAATTAAAGGCACAGGGATTGGGAAATATTGTATCCGGATTAATTGGAGGACTGCCGATTACTCAGGTAATTGTAAGAAGTTCAGCTAATATCTCTTTTGGAGGAAAAACAAAAATGTCAGCGATTCTACATGGTGTTTTTCTCCTGATTAGTGCACTTACCATTGCCGGTTTATTAAATATGATCCCACTGGCAAGTCTTGCAGCTATCTTAATTATGGTTGGATATAAACTTGCTAAACCCGAGCTTTTCAAACAAATGTACCGCTTAGGCTGGGAACAATTTGTGCCATTCATGGCAACCATAATTGCAATTTTGCTAACTGACTTGCTGATGGGAATTACGATTGGAATGCTCTTTGGTATTTTCTATACCTTAAAGCACAGTTACAGAAATTCACACCATTTAAAAACCAGCCTGAATAAAGCTGATGGAATACCGGTTTATCATATGGAACTGGCAGAGGAGGTTTCATTTTTTAACAAGGCAAGTGTCCTGAAAGCATTGGATGAAATTCCGGAAAACTCAAAAGTGATTATTGATTGCACCCGATCAAAATCGATAGCCCATGACGTCATAGAGTTGATCGTTAACTTCAGAACAAATGCAAAAACAAAAAATATACAAGTAGAAACAGTCAATTTTATAGAACCACAGATAATAAGCTAAATCAAGATGAAAACATTAACTAAAGAATTACAGGAAGCAATTTCGCCTGCTACGGCAGTAGAACTATTAATTGAAGGCAATAAACGATTTGTAAATAATCTCAAAATAAACCGGAATTTGCTGCAACAAGCCAATGAAACCTCGGATGGACAACATCCATTTGCAGTAATTTTAAGCTGCATTGATTCAAGGACATCCGCAGAACTGATATTTGATCAGGGGCTGGGCGATGTATTTAGTGTTCGGATTGCGGGTAATATTCTGAATGAGGATATTCTTGGAAGCATGGAATTTGGATGTAAGGTTGCAGGTTCAAAGATCATTGTGGTATTGGGGCATACTAAATGCGGTGCGATTAAAGGCGCCTGCGATCATGTCGAAATGGGTAATCTTACTTCACTATTATCCAAAATAAGACCAGCGGTAGACGATGAAACTACTGTAGTATCCCAGAGAAACTCTTCTAATCCCGAATTTGTTGAAAAGGTCTCTGCTATCAATGTAAAACGTACGGTTAAGGCTATAATGGAAAGAAGTCCGATTCTCAAAGAAATGATCCAAGCAGGTCAGATCGGTATAATTGGCGGAACTCATGATATCAGCACCGGGGTCGTGGAGTTCTACGAAGATACCCGCATCATCAATTAATAATTCATTGCAATCAGAATCGGGGTGATTTGATAAGTTTCACCCCAACCTGATTTTAAATCCTGCATTACCCTTCTATTACTTGCTTTTAGTATTATTTCCAGAAATTAGCCCTATGAGAAAACTGATTTTTACTGCCATTATTAGCTTTTTTACATTCACTACCTTTGCACAGAATACCAGAATAACTGACAAGAATACAATTGGCTGGTTCGCCTACAACGGAACTATCCGATTAAATCAGAATTGGAGTCTCCATACTGAGTTTCAGCTTCGGAGGGATGGTCTGATTACTGATCCCCAGCAAAATCTCATCAGGGCAGGAATCAACTATTCGATTAATAACAAACTTAGTTTAAGAGCGGGTTATGCACTTGCTGAGACCTATAATTACGGCGATATTCCTATCAACAACCTTGGAAAACAATTTACAGAGCACCGAATATATCAAATGGCTACAATAAACGATAAATCTGGATTATTCGAATTCAGTCATCGATTTATGCTTGAACAAAGATGGATAGGCAGGTATACAAGTGCCTCATTAACAAAAGAAGATGATTTTGTTTTCTGGAACAGAATGCGGTATATGTTCAGAACTAACGTACCGTTAAAAGGAAGAACTATCACTGATAAAACCCCCTACCTGTCCTTTTATGATGAAATTCTGATTGGTTTTGGAAAAAATGTCAATGAAAATATTTTTGACCAAAACAGATTAGCACTCCTTTTCGGTTATCGCTTCTCACCAAAAGCTCGTATCGAAGCTGGTTATTTGAGTCAGATAGCTCAATTATCGAGAGAAGTTGACAATCGGAATGTATTCCAGAATAATAGAGGAGTTCTCCTAAGTACGATTCTGAACTTTTAACACATAGCTTTTCGCATGCCAATAGATTTTCTCGAATCTTAAAATCAGAACGAATATTTCATGAGGATTTAACCTGAGAATGTCGCATTATTCCCGTAAATTAGTAATAAGCCGTCGCTAATTAGTTCTGCAAGGGTATATTATTGGGCATACTTATGAGAAAGCTTCAATTGATCGGTTTCATTTTAATCTTTTATTGCATTTCCTGCAATACCCAAAAAAAACCAAGAGCACCTAAAATTGAAGTTCCAATTGCAATAAATATACAGGCTGAAAGCAGTGCGACTACAAATTTTATTAATCTGGGTTATTACCGATTTCAATTGCTGAATGCAATTGAACAGTTTCAGAGTGTGGATTTTGTATTGGTTGAAGCCGATGAAAATCCAGAGGCCGTACTCAATGTTAATATTGAAAATTTTATGCTTTGGCCAAAAGATGAGCGGATCTCAAGAAGAAGGGTAAGCCGGAATATAGTTGCAGGCACAGATTCTAATGGAAAACCTGTTTATCAGACTGTTACGGCAAATGTAGATATTGTTCAGATCCAACAAAGAACAAATGCACGATTTAATGCATCCCTCTCAATTAAGTCAGATACCCCGCTGAAGTTTCAAAAAACATTCGTTGCCAACTATAATTATATGAATACTTATGTTGATAATATACAGGGTGATCCAAGAGCATTGGATCCTTCAATCAGTATGTCGAGAGGAATTGGATTTGAACTTACGGAAGATGATTATATTCTGATTTTATCAAAGCAGGAAATGACCCGCCGCATAGCCGATGAAATCCGAAAATTTTACGATTCAAAAACTAAAGTCTCCAAATAAAATAAGCGTGTTTACTACCTTTGCCCGCAATGGCAGCTAAAGTGTACAAACCTTTCGAAAAATTAAATTTCAGCAAACAATTCTGTTTTCTGAGTGGTGAAAAACTTCAATCGGCTGAAGAAGAAATAACGGTATTTCCGCTTTGGCTGATGCAGGAATACGAACTGCAGGATAAGCCATTTAAACTCCTCGACGAAAGTATGTCGACTTACAGCGACATGAAACTACCCTGCTCTTGGGAAATCTATGATCAGGTTATAGAGCCATTGGAAGAAGAAATAAGGGCAGCCTTTTTATCAGGATATGATTCAGTTAAACAAATTCCGGAAATAAGCTTATTTCAATGGATTGCCAAAATGGTTTATGGAATCCTTTTCAATGAAATCCGCATCGGGATGATCCAACAGAAAGCTAAAAATGAAGAGTTTATTCTTTCACAATCTCTGATTCATAAGTTCAGCAACCTTCACCTCATGCTACAATCACTGAATCAGCCGCTTATTTTTGAAGGGAATAAACCCTGGAGTATAAGGGTATTCAAACTTGAGAGCAGTAAAGACCTGTTCAACTACCGTGATGAGATTAATACCCTTACTTTTTCTTTAGCAATGAAGGATTTTGGAATAATCGCATGTCTGCAGGATAATGGTACCAATTTGATCTATCATAAGGAAATTATCTCAAAACTATCCGGTAAATCAGTACATCCTGCACAGTTAGAAGAGATTTTTGCCCGGTTTTTTTATTCCAATTACCTGTTTAACCGCTTACCAGAATATACGATTATGCCTACCGAAGAGGCAATCTATATTGAGGCCATGCCTTTGCAGGGAATGAGTAACAAACCGCTTTTTGATTTCTGGCAGAACAAAACCTATGCTCAGGTACTGGAAAATTTTTGGAAACCCTGGGGCATCCTCTTATTTGAGATTTTAAAAGACCCTGAAAATCCACTAAGCTATCTTCTGGATAAAAACATGGAATTTATCCCAGCCAAATCTGTTGAATTACCTTCATAAATTGTTTTTTATCCATTTGGTATATCAGGGTTTATCTTAAGCCAGCATCATTGTCCTGTAAGCTGTTTGATAAAATAGCCTGCAATATCCGGATAGTAAATAATTGTAAACAGTACGCCTGTAAGTGCCCCATAGAAGTGAGCATCATGGTTAATTGCATCTCTTGAATTACGTGAGGCATAAATACAATAGCCTAGAAAAAGAAATCCATATAAAACGGCCGGAATAGGAATAGGAATAGGAAAGATCATCATTTTATTCATCGGATAGAATAAGATATAACTGAATACTACAGCACAAACTGCCCCCGAAGCACCAAGACTGTTAAACCAGAAATGTTCTCTATGCTTAAAAATAGAAGTGACATCGCTCAGAATAATACTTACAATGTATAATAATCCAAACTGAAAATGACCCCAACTGCTTAATGAAACAAAAGTTTTTTCAAGAGTAAAAGCAAAAAAATAATAAGATAACATATTCACCAGCAGGTGTGGCCAGTCTTTATGAATAAGTCCGCTTGTAATCATACTATACAGTCGGCGCCCACGACTTACACTATAGGGATGAAGCATAAATTTACCGTAAACCTCAACATTCGAAAAGGCATATATACTGGTAACAATTGTGAAAATAAAAATTACTGTAGCAACAGGTGTATCGTTAATATAACTCTCCATTAATTTAATTCAATTTTGGTAGGGCTGATTAGCCGACCTACCGGATATCTCAAATGTGTTTTCTCGTAATATTTTGAATTCCTGTAAACCCAATCAAGTTGTGATGATGGACTTTGGAGCAATTCGGGATTTTTTCTCTTAGCTTCTTCAAACCTGGCTAATAATCCAGGATCCTGTTTCAATAATTTGACTGCTTCATCTTCAAAAACGTAATCAGAGAAATGCTCTTTCTGACCAAGTATTGAATCAAAGAAATTCCAGGCAAAGAACGAATCCACACCTTGGGGTTCAAGAGTTTCGATAACATATCTGTTTTTCACCTGATTAGTATAAACGATAAAATCGCCCTCATAATACTTCACTCTTTGTTTTTCAATCCGTAATTTAACCTGAGAATGAAGATAATGACCTTCAAAGGGTTTGTTAACCGTCTTATAATCTTCAATATAATACATTTCTGATTCTATCTCAGTATCTGTCGCAAGTCGCTTCATCTGAACATTATTCAGCAGCATCAGATCAATTACTTTTTGCCATGATTGCGGAATAATATAAGCAAATGGTTTTTTTATTATTACCGAGGGTAAATAACGATCAAAAACGCGGATATCCTTTTCAAAAGGCAGTTCTCGATCATAATAGAGTCTTGGTAAACCACTAAGCTCACTGATTTTATATTTAGCCTCATAGCCCTTGAAACTAAAAAGAGAAAAACTTTCATCATCCAATGCCCATTGCAGAGGGAATAAACCTTGTACCCTGACATCCCCGTCAGCCTTCTGCTTATTACTTGCGATCAAATCAGCATCACGTTCTACAATCTCAATCATCTGCTCCATAAACTTATAGGTACCATCAACACGCTGATAATAAGGCTTTAGCATGTGGGTTTCTGGCATGAACCCAATAGTATTATGTAAGGCAGCATACCCGGTAGAATATCGTGCGGTCTCCAAAAAGCCTGTAACTCCCGAATCTGGAGTCTCTTCAATACTATTTACATAAGGGGTCATTTCAAAGTTAGAAGCCTTCATTCTATTATAAAGATCAGGCAACATCTGATTACTTAAATATTCTGAGAGTATTGGATTCAGTTTATCCTTCTGTGAAGAAATAAGTGTCATTATATACTGATAATCAGCCCCATTACTTGCATGATTGTCAATAAATACCTCCGGCTGCCAGGTATTAAAAATTAATTGAAATACCCTTGAATTCTTTGAATCACCTTTTATAAAGTCACGGTTGAGATCAAGGTTCTTATAATTACCTCTAAAACCATAAGCCTCCGGGCCATTCTGATTAACTCTGGAAAGGCCTCTGTTCATCATCCCATCAATATTATAAACAGGGATAATACAAATCACTACCTTTTTGGGGATTAAATTCTTTTCCAGCATATCCCGCACCAGCAACATGCTTGCATCAATTCCCTCCGGTTCACCCGGGTGAATACCATTATTGATCAGCAAGATTCTCTTATTTTGTTTCCTGATTTCAATGGGATCAAAGATTTTATCCCCCGAAAGAACAATTAGATTTAAAGGTTTCCCGATATCAGTTTGACCATAATCAAAAATGCGCATCTGCCCGTACTTATTGTCCAGAAGCTTGTAATAATCAATAAGTTCCTGATAGGTTGCAGTGGATCTTTTATCTTTTTCAAAAGGACTTATCTGTGCATTTGCCATAAGAAAATCGTTAATCAAGATCAATAAAAGATAAAACCTCCTGCTCATACCTGATAGACAAATATAAGATCAATGCCCAAGCTTATTGATAAGATCAGCAATATTCCTGCTCTTTTCTTTAAATTAACAACATAGTCATGACGGCTTGACATAATTTAACCTTGCAATAGGAATTGGAAATATCCGTAAATCAGGAAAGTTTTCAATCTATAATTAAACCCGTTTGTTTTTGGGTAAGCTTTTGGAAATCAGATCGTAGGAATGATCAATCATTTCCTTTAACTGAGTGTCGCTTAATCGTCCATTTATAAATACGGTATTCCAGTGGGTTTTATTCATATGGAAACCGGGCTGAACTTCTTCATATTCTTCACGAAGCGCTATTGCTCTTTCAGGATCACATTTTACATTAAACCTATCTGGATTATTAAGCCCACAAAGCAAAAAAATCTTATCTGCTACTTTGAATACCAGTGTGTCTTCACCGAAAGGAAAAGATTCAGTAGTTCCGGGCTTTAAAAGGCAATAATCTCTTAAACTTTCAATGTTCATTCAGGATACTATTGAGTACAAAAAGTAAAGGGCTCGCTCATTACTAATCATTTCAACATTACGGTATGTTATGTTTAATTTCGCTCAGCCACATATAAAATTAACAAAAATGACCTTAAGCGAAGAAATAAACTATACTGTTACAGATCGATTTTTAAGATATACTGCAATTGATACCCAATCAGACCCCGCCTCAACAACCTATCCATCTACAGAAAAACAAAAAAATCTTGGTTCATTATTAGTAAGTGAATTACTTGAAATGGGAGTTAAAGATGCTCATCTTGACCAATATGGCTATGTATATGCCAGTATTCCCAGCAATACGGATAAAAAGATACCTGTAATATGTTTCTGTTCGCATATGGATACATCACCCGATTGCAGTGGCGAGAACGTTAAAGCCATCATCCATAAAAATTATCAGGGTCAGGATATTGTACTACCTGATGATGAAAATCAGATTATCCGAATGAAGGATCACCCGGATCTTACAGATCAGATTGGAAATGATCTCATTACGGCCAGTGGAACAAGTTTGTTAGGAGCAGATAATAAAGCCGGGATAGCCGAAATTATGGATGCAACCAATTTCCTTATCTCAAATCCTCAATATAAACATGGGGAAATAAAGATTCTATTAACACCAGACGAAGAGATTGGAAGAGGGGTCGACAAAGTTGACCTTAAAAAACTTGGAGCAGATTTCGCTTATACCATCGATGGGGAAACTGCTGGTTCCATTGAAAATGAGACTTTCTCGGCAGATGGTGTTAAGATAATTATTCAGGGAGTAAGCGCTCATCCAGGGTTTGCTAAAAACAAAATGGAGAGTGCCATAAAAATTGCTTCACAAATTATTTCAGCCCTGCCAAAGGAATATCTATCGCCGGAAAGCACTACTAATAAAGAGGGCTTCATACATCCCGTTTCTATTAATGGCTCTGTAGAACAGGCATGTCTTGAATTCATCATCCGTGATTTTGATAGCGAATCATTAAAAAGCCATGAACTCCTTCTGGAACAGATTGTAAAAGAGGTAATGAAAACATATCCTAGTTCAGGATATGAACTTATTGTGGAAGAACAATACCGCAATATGAAATCGGTACTTGATCAGTATCCACAAATCATTCAGGCAGGAATAGAAGCTATTGAACGCAGCGGATTAAAAGCCAGATTGCAGAGTATAAGAGGCGGTACCGATGGTTCAAGGCTTTCCTTTATGGGATTACCCTGCCCAAATATATTTGCCGGGGAGCATGCATTTCATGGGAAACAGGAATGGGTATCGGTACAGGATATGCAAAAAGCCGTTCAAACAATAATCAATCTAGCATTAATCTGGGAGGAGAAGGGTTAAAAATTTCTTATCCTTAACACTATTAACTTATTGGCTGACAGGCTTGATGTATCTTTAAGAATTCAGAATATGTTAGGGATCGTATATAATAACGATTGTAATGAAATCATTACGAATCTCATTAAACCTTTTTCACACACTTAGTCTAAAAATCAATATGAAGACAAAAATCAAAAATTTTTTAGTTCTCTCATTATCCGTAATGCTTTACAGTTCATTGCCTGTCTATTCTCAGAAGAAAGCGGAACTGATTACATCTCTATGGGCTGATAAACCGTTACTTATTGACGGTCTGCTAAATGACTGGAATGATAGTCTTAGTTTATATAACGATGCCGCAAAACTCTATTACAATATTGCGAACGATGATGAAAATATCTACCTGGCTATAAAAAATGGCTCACCAGAAAGTTTAACCCGAATTCTCGCCAGGGGAATAAGCTTCTCCGCCAATATTGAAAGCAAGAAAATTCCTGCAATGGTGACCTTTCCCGTTCTCGATCGTACTCCTGGAAAAAAGCGAACTGAAACAGAACAGCCAGAACCTGAAGAAATCCAAAAACGGATTCTGGAAAGAATCAAAGAGATAAGAGTAGACGGATTCAAAGAGATTATTGATGGAGGTATTTCACTTTACAATACTTATGGGATTAAAGCTGCTGCTGCATTTGATTCAAAAAATAACCTGATTCAAGAGATTGCAATACCAATCCGCTTACTGGGTATTGAACCTGGCAGAACTGAACCTATAACATATAGTATCAGGATTAATGGATTTCAAGGACCTACCGCTGTTCAGCAAAGGGATATGAATGCTTTTGATGATATGTATGGCGGGAGGTATGGTGGAAGATACAATGGAAGGTACGGTCGAAACTATGGTGGAATGTACGGTGGAATGCCTCCCAGAAATTACCCGGCAGCAAGAATATCTACATCGACAGAGTTTTTTATAAAAAGCACATTAGCGGTAAAAAAATAAATATTCCGGATAGGCATTGCCCAGGAATATGCTAACAATTATGAACTAAACAATAACCAAATGAAAAAACTGTTACCCTTAATTATCGGCTTTCTTATTAGCTATAACGCCACAGCACAAACAAGCCGCGATATAAGTGGAGTGGTTAAAGATTCTACGGGTACCAGTATCATCGCTGCAACAGTTAAGTACATTGCCGGTAATGACACTTTATTTACCAGAACTGATGTTGATGGCAATTTTGTTTTCAAGGGAATTAAATCTTCAACTTTTCTTTTAACGGTTTCCAGTTTAGGTTATAAACCCCTAAACAAACGGTTTTTATATAAAGACGGTGACACTGAAATCAAATTAGACGTAATTACACTGAAAGCAGAAAGTAGAGTGCTTTCAGAAATTGTGATTTCAGGAACCCCCTCTGTTACCATCAAAGAAGATACTGTCATATACAGAGCTTCTGATTACCCTCTCAGAGAGAATGCACTGGCCGAGGATCTTCTGAAGAAATTACCCGGAGTTGAAGTAGATAAAGATGGCAATGTTACTGCTCAGGGAAAATCAATTACAAGGGTTCGAATCAATGGAAAAGACTTTTTTGGTGGCGATGTCAAAACTGCCACACAGCAGCTTCCGGCCGACATTTTAGAGTCTGCACAAATTATAGATGATTACGGTGATCAGGCAAATCTTACCGGAATCAGAAATGGAGATCCTGAAAAGATTCTGAATTTTACAATCAGGGCGGATAAAAACAAGGGTTACTTTGCAAGAGGTACAGTTGGTGGTGGTGATAAAGACCGGTATCAGGCCTCCCTAACTGCTAATACTTATAATAATACCGAACAGTTTTCCTTTATTGGAAATCTTAATAATACCAATAGTTCTGTGTTCAATTTCGGTTCTGGTGGTGGATTTGGTGGAGGAGGTGGTGGTGCCCGTGTTCAGACTTCTGGTGGTACCGGTGGTGGTGGTACACGCTTTATGGGCGGTGGCATGGGTGGTACCGGTGGTGGCAGTGGCGGTTTTCAGGGCGGGAATAATAGTGACGGACTTACTTCGGTTGGATCTATCGGACTTAATTATCGTAAGGATTATGGTAAAAAAATAAGTTCATACGGTAATTATAGTTTTTCAAATCGGGATAATGATGTAAT
Organism: uncultured Sphingobacterium sp.; assembly: GCA_964529165.1. Lineage (GTDB taxonomy): Bacteria > Bacteroidota > Bacteroidia > Sphingobacteriales > Sphingobacteriaceae > Daejeonella. The sequence continues at coordinate 9,763 of CAZGWG010000025.1, read as the reverse complement.
TAGTGATCAGTTGCAACAGAACAACTTTCAGAATTCACTAATTTCAACTAATCAGAATTCATTAAAAAATCTGATCAACAATAATCACAGGTTTGGTTGGAATCTTGAATACCGTCCTGATAGTGTAAATTATATAAAATTCAGTCCAACGTTCAGTTATGGCTCAACATTAGATAATGGAAATACAAGTTATTTACAATATGATGGTGGCCGATTGAGTTCAGATGGTACTACGCTAAATACAACAGATTCCAAAAACCCAAATTTCGGAGCAAATCTCTTATTAAATCACCGTCTTAAAAAAAGAGGAAGAAATTTATCCTTATTTGTTTCGGCTAATAGTGCCAAAACAAAACAGGAAGATGATCAGTTGACCCAATATATCAACTATATTGTTGGCGGCGGTAACACCAGTGTTTACAGAAATCAGGAATTATACGATAATAATAGAAACTCTAATATTAATGCCAACCTATCTTATAATGAACCTCTTAGCTTAAGATCAAACCTCGAATTCAATTATAATCACAGCACTACGAGCTATAAAAATGTAAGAGAAACCTATGATATTAGTCCAGGTGGAACATCCAGCTATAATATCAACCTGAGCAACGACTACAATTACTCCTTTAGTACCAATAGATTTGGGGTGAATTACAGATTTAATGAAAAGAAATATAATTACTCCTTCGGTCTAAGTGCACAACCGAGCGTTCTGAAGGGGCGATCAGTGGTTAATGGTATTAGTACTCCAAACAGAAACACAGGCTTTAACCTGATACCTTCTGCACGATATTCATATAATTTCTCCAGAACCAGAGCTGTTAATGCATTTTATTTCGGCCGGGCAAATGAACCAACCTATATTCAATTACAGCCAACTCCGGATATTTCAAACCCGCAGTACCCTGTTTATGGAAATCCAAATCTTGGAGCTGAATTTACACATATCCTGAGTTTCAGATACAATAACTTTAATTTCAATTCCGGAGATGTGCTATTCTTTAACTTATCAGGTAATTATACTGAAAATAAAATCGTTTCAAACATTATCCGTTCAATGGATCCGGCTGTAGGTTTAGTTCAGGAAACCCGATATCTTAATACAGATGGCTATTATACAGCAAATGCATTCTATAATTTCTCTAAACCCTTCCAGGAAAAAAAATACGTATTCTCATTTAACGGATCTGCTAATTATATCAATAATATTTCTTACACCGATAATGTTAAGAATACTGGAAAGAACTGGATCTTTTCACAAGGCCTGAATATGCAGATTAACCCCAATAAAAATCTTGAATTCAATCCCGGATTGAGATATAGTTTAAATACCAACACGAATGATGCAATTACCAATAATAACACAAAGGTTTCAACTTATTCTCTGAATTTTAATAGCAGGATTTATTTCCTTAAATCCTGGCTTGTAGGTTCAGATCTTAGTAAATCCTTTAATAATGGATACAGCAGTTCTTTAGCAGTTAATCCATTTATTATTAATACTTATCTTGAAAAGCAATTCTTTAAAGACAAACGTGCTTCCTTAAGATTTCAGGGATATGATTTACTTAATGAAAATACCAGCGTTTCGAGGTCTGTCACAGGAAACGTAATTACTGACAGCCAAAGCAATCGTTTATCAAGATATTACATGTTAAGTTTTACTATGAGACTTCAAAAATTCAGTGGCAAACAACCTGAGCAGCAGCAAATGGGGCCCAGCATGAGACCCGGGATGGGTGGACCTGGAATGGGCCCGGGCATGAGACAAGGAAATGGTCCGGGAAACTTTTGATAATTTAAAAATATCTTTATCTGGCTGCCCGAAAAAGGGCAGCTTTTTTATTTATAAGCTTTTTATAAACTCAGGAATATCTATATTAGAAATAGAAAAATTCTAATATGGAAAGAAGGAAATTCATATCTAAAGGCCTGGCAGCAGGGGCAATATTACCGGCGACTTATTCTACTCTGATGGGTACAGAATTACAGCCGGCACAAAATACACCCAGGACTGAAGCTGAAGCCGACAAAATGGCTGAGGATGATGGTATTATTATCGAGAGAAGTGTACCGGGAAGACCGCATGAAGGAAAGGTTCTGGCAGTTATCCAGCCGCATGTTGATGACTCAACTTTATTTGCAGGTGGTACTATCGCAAAACTCATTAGTGAAGGCTATACAGGTTATCTGATTCGAACCACGAATGATGATGCAGCCGGAAGTGGAACTGACGGCGACAGGGTTCTGAATAATGAACGTGATAATGATAAAGTAGCCAAAGTTCTGGGACTTAAAAAAGTATATAATCTTGGATATCGTAACCATCGTATGGATGAATACAATACACAGGAAATAAAAGGGAGACTAATTTTTCTTTTCAGACTATTAAAAGTAGATACAATTTTTAGTTATGATCCATGGGGTCATTACGAAGAAAACCCCGACCATTATGTAACTGCGCAGGCGGTTGAAGCTGCAAGATGGATGTCAGGTAGCGTCGATTATCCCGAACAACTCGATGTGGTTAAACCCTATGGTGTAAAAGAACGATATTACTTTGCCAGAGGCCCGCAACTGGTAAACCGTATTGTTGACATTTCGAAACATATTGATAAAAAAGTTGAAAGTAATGTGGTGATCACCACACAAGGCCCAGGGGGTAATAATGGCTCAAGAATCAAAAAGGACCTGGAAGCAAAAGGAAAAAAATTGCCGATATTGGGGGATACAGATGAATCAGCAGACTTTAACTATGTAAAACATTTTGTACTCGATAAAGACTCTCTGAGTCAAAGAGGTACTCCCTCAGACCGGGAGGTAGGTAAAAAGTACGGTCTGGAATGGGCTGAAGCATATCATTATATTGGTAATCCGGTTTCAGTATTACCCGACTATATTGAGAAAAATGCGGTTCCTAAGTAAATCAAAATTTCTTTAAGATACCCGAGAAGTCCTGACGAAAATCAGGACTTGTTTTTTGAACCGATTTGGGATCTCAAACTAAAACCCTTTAAAATTTATGAAATATTCTTTATTAATAATTTGTAAATTTCTGATTGCAATGTTCGTCATTTTAAAAATAATCATTAGCCAATGTTTTTTAGAATAATTCTTTTGTTATTAATTTCTGCATTTTCATCTTTTACCGTAAAGGTAAATGCCCAAACCCAAAAGCCTAATATTATCCTTATTTATATTGATGATATGGGATATGGAGACATCGGAATTACAGGATCGAATGCATACCAGACACCCAATTTTAATCAATTACAAAAAGAAGGAATTTTCTTTACCCAATTTTACTCACCTCAGGCTGTTTGTACCGCATCCCGCGCAGGCGTACTGAGTGGTTCATACCCAAACAGGATTGGTTTTTCAGGTGCATTGGATCATACGTCAAAAACAGGACTCAATCCCGATGAAGAAACCATTCCGGAAATATTAAAAACCAAAGCTTATGCAACCGCAGCCTATGGGAAGTGGCATCTGGGACATTTACCCGAATTTTTACCTCTTAAGCATGGTTTTGATGAATTTTTTGGTATCCCATACTCAAATGATATGTGGCCAGATCATCCAAGCAGAAAAGATTACTACCCGCCGTTACCGTTAATTGAAAATGAGAAAACTATTCAAACAAACCCTGATCAAAGTCAGTTTACCTCTCAGCTCACTGAAAAAAGCCTGAATTTCATTGAAAAAAACAAGAAAAATCCTTTTTTCCTATACCTGGCTCATCCAATGCCGCATGTACCACTCTTTGTATCAGATAAATTTAAAGGTAAATCAAAACAAGGTCTCTATGGTGATGTAATCATGGAATTGGATTGGAGTATAGGACAGATCAGAAAAAAATTAAAGGATCTGAAGCTGGAAGAAAATACCCTGCTCATCGTTACCTCTGACAATGGTCCCTGGCTTAATTACGGAAATAATGCAGGTAGCAGTGGGGGCTTAAGAGAAGGCAAAGGTACCTCATTTGAAGGAGGTCAAAGAGTACCCTGCCTGATGAGCTGGAAAGGTGTGATACCTGAAGGAATTATCTGCAATAACCTGGCTTCATCTATTGATATTCTACCAACAATTGCTACAATCACCGGGGCTGCTTTACCTAAAAAAAAGATTGATGGAGTAAATATATTCGAACTGATGAAGGGAGATTTTAGTCAGAACCCAAGAGATCATTTTCTATATTATTACAGAAAAAATAGCCTCGAAGCAATCCGAAATGGTAATTGGAAACTGATATTTCCTCATCCCGGCAGAACTTATGAAGGCTTTGTGCCCGGGAAGGATGGTCAACCAGGCCAGGTTAATGAAAATTTCTTATTTGAAGGGGGCTTATTTGATTTACGCAGGGATCCGGGAGAAAGATATAATGTCAGGGGAGAGTATCCAGAAATCGAAGCTGAACTTTTAAAAATTGCTGCTACCGCAAGAGAAGACCTTGGAGATGATTTAACCAATAATCCGGGTAAAAACAGACGACTGGCTTCTGTGAAGCAATAACAATCTCTAAATTCAAATGAATCAGAGTATTAGAAAAGCAGGAACTCAGCTCATTGTTATCTTTCTATCTCTTTATCTGTCAGGTACAGTATTGGCACAGTCCAGAATGCGTGCATTTAATCCCTTACCTCAGCATTGGGATGAAGCAATCCCTATGGGAAATGGTATGATTGGTTCACTTATTTGGGAAAGAAATAAAAAGATCCGCTTTGCCTTAGACCGTGCCGATCTTTGGGATAGCCGGCCAATGAAAGGATTGCATCGCAAAGAGTTTAGCTATCAATGGATTGTAGAACAAAGATTGAATGATAATTATAAACCTGTTCAGGAATACTTTGATCATCCTTACGACAGGGAACCGGCCCCGACCAAGATTCCCGGAGCAGCGATCGAGTTTAATTTTACTAAGGAGCTCAGCCCTTCAGATGCAAAATTAAACCTCGATGAAGCCACATCTCAAATCAGTTGGAAGAACGGCACCCGATTGTATTCCTATATACATGCTGTAGATCCTGTTGGCTGGTTCAGATTTGAAAATCTTTCTGATGAGTTTGATATTGAATTGATCCCACCATCCTATCAGGCTGCGGTTAAAGTAAGCGGAGACCCGGTTGGTGGGGATGATCTGGGGCGTCTGGGATATGAACAGGGGACTGTCGAAAGAAAAACCAACAGCATTATTTATCATCAAAAAGGTTGGGGCGCTTTCTCTTACGATGTGATTGTAACATGGAAAAAGCTAAACGCCAGGACTGTGGAGGGTGTCTGGACAATAAGAACTAATCCCGATGTTTTTAAAAGCAATCTGGATCTTTCCAATTTACAGCAAAAACTGAATGCAGGATATGATCAGAACAGAAAAACTCATCTGGCCTGGTGGTCGAAATTTTGGGCTAAATCTGATCTACAGGTTCCAGATCAAACGCTGCAGCATCAATGGGAAATGGAGCAGTATAAATTTGGATCCACTGCCCGTCAGAATACCCCACCAATTTCTTTACAGGCAATCTGGTCGGCTGACAATGGCCGAATCCCACCATGGAAAGGAGATTTCCATCATGATCTGAACACCCAACTCAGCTATTGGCCATCTTATAGTGGCAACCATCTTGAAGAGGCAATGGGTTATCTGGATCATTTCGAACTCAATAAGGAAAACTATAAACGCTATACCAAACTATTCTTTGGTAAAGAAGGAATAGCTGTACCCGGCGTGACTACCCTCGATGGAACTGAAATGGGTGGATGGATTCAATATTCACTATCCCCAACTGTTTCTGCATGGGTATCGCAGCACTATTATCTGCAATGGCGTTACAGTATGGACAGAGATTTCCTGAAAAATAAAGCCTATCCATGGATAAAATCTACTGCTACCTTTCTGGAACAAATATCAATAATCGATACCAAAACAGGTAAGCGTAAGCTTGTGATAAGTTCAAGTCCCGAGATTAATGACAACAGAAGTAGCGCCTGGTTTACCAATACAACCAATTATGACCTATCACTCCTGAAGTTTAATTTTAAAACAGCCGCAGAGCTGGCGAGAGAACTTAACCTAATGGAAGAAGCCGCACATTGGGATAAAATTTATCAGCAATTACCTGATCTTGCCATTTCAAAAAATAATGAACTAATGATATCTCCTGACTTTCCTTACAGTGAATCTCATCGTCATTTTTCCAATACGATGGCTATTCATCCCCTGGGACTGATTAAATGGGAAGATTCTGATCAGGCTAAAAATATAATCAGTTCGAGTATAAAGTTATTAGATGATGTGGGGCCCAAATTATGGTGCGGTTATTCCTATGCCTGGCTGGGTAACCTCAAAGCGCGGGCAAAAGACGGAGAAGGTGCTTCAAAAGCATTAACTATTTTCTCAACAGCATTCTGCTCAACTAACAGTTTTCATTTGAATGGTGACCAGACAAAGTCAGGCTATTCAGATTTTGTCTATCGTCCTTTCACTCTTGAAGGAAACTTTGCTTTCGCTGCCGGATTACAGGAAATGCTGATCCAGTCGCATGCAGGTTTTCTGGAAGTATTTCCAGCAATACCTGCCCACTGGAACGATGCATCATTCAAGACCCTGAGAGCTGAAGGCGCATTCCTGGTTAGTGCTGAAAAGAAGAATGGAAAAGTAGTGTTACTCGATATCCAATCAGAAAAAGGCGGAAGTCTGAAGGTAAAATCTCCTTTTGGAAAATTTGAATCTAAGATCAGCGGGAAAGTAAAAATCAGGGAATCTGAACCAGGTTTTATCCGGATTGATTTTGAACCTAACAGCAGTGTGTCACTAAAATCGCTTTAATGCCGGCTTTAATGAGGACTGAAAAAAATACAAAAAATAAGGGCACCTCACCGGATGTGCACTTATTCAGATACAATGAATCCTGAAAATTCAAATGGAACTATTTTATATGAGTTCGATAAGCATTAGTATTTATTAGGTTCAGTTTTGAGATGTAGAGAAGAATTGAGTTTCTTCACTTTCCTGCTCATACCTGATATTTGTTCTCACTGCAGCTCTATAAAAAATCGTGTTTATGAGTGTTTAAAGATTGATTATGAGTAAATATGAGTAAGGTCTTTCTTTGAGTAATGATATTTGTAGTTTAATTGTTTCTGATGTCAGATTTTGAATGGATTAAGCGGATACTGGATATGACCGGTGAATTTATTGCAGTTCTATTAAAGCCTATGTTTCTATGTGGTCAATAGCGCGAGAACCGATGGTTATCGGTTGACTAGAACGGCTGGGGAGATATTTAGTTCCCAGCGGTGGCTGGAAACTAAATTTGGAACTATTTGATAAATTTTACAACAACGAATTATTGTTGTTCAGTTTAGTTTGATGCAAACATCGTTTTTGAAACCAATGATCAACAAAACTTTTAGCTGCTTAAGCTGAACTTATGTTATTTTAACTTTGAAAATTCCATAGGTTTCATATATACTGATTCCACCTTTTCTACCAGTTTACCATTTACTTCAGAGGCAGTGCTTGCTTTTATCCATTCTGGATCTTTACGGAAATTTTGCCATGCTAACTTACCTGCTACTTCATCCGGATAAGCAAGGAAATACAGAAGTTTAGCCTGATCAGCCGGATCCTTTTCAATAGTTGAAAAATAAGCAACATTCTGCATACCATTGTTCTTGAAAATTTTCATGGTATGATCTCTGAATCGGTTTTCCAGATTCTGAATCTTTTCAGGCATTGCCGTATAGATACGCATTTCAAACGTACGAATCCCTGAACCTTTTGAAGGTTTAATTTTAGGCGTGAAATCTGTCGCCTTTAAAAAATAAATATTGGCTCTTGCAATCAACTTGCCATTCTCTTCAGATTTTTTTGCTGCTTCCTGCCATTGAGGATCTTTCCCAAACTCTTTCCAGGATTCATCTCTGGCCTCTTTACTAGGATACGCCATCAGGTAATAAAATGCATTATCCGGATTATTCGTTGGCACCCAATATCCAAGTCCGTCAATTCCATGCTTCTTAAACAGGGGTACAGCATGATCTCTGAACCTGTCAATCAAAGCATCCAGTTTACCAGGATTGCAGTAGTAAACTCTCAATTCAAAATAACGATTGTCTGTTTTTTGAGCAAAACTCAATTGGGAAATGAAAAGAAGACAAATGATTACTAGTTTTTTCATGCATGAAATATAAACAGAAGATTTCTAAATCTCTAAGATAAATTTTTGAGGGCGTCCTGAACCTGATCTGGAATAACTTGGTATAAAGAACCCTTACTTTTAAAGGGATTTTCCTTTTAAGCGATTTGTGGTCCCGGCGGGAATCGAACCCACATCTAAAGTTTAGGAAACTTCTATTCTATCCGTTGAACTACGGGACCAAATATTTACCTTATTACACTGCCATTATTCACGAATGCTGGAGGAGCCACAAAACTAAGATTTCCATCCGAATTTTCAGCCATAAGTATCATTCCCTGAGATAATATTCCTTTAATCTCCCTTGGCTCCAGATTAATTAATACTGAAACCTGTTTGCCAATGATATTTTCAGGTTCAAAATATTCTGCAATGCCAGAAACAATAGTCCGCTGATCGATCCCCGTATCAATCTGAAGTTTTAATAGTTTTTTTGTTTTTGCAACTTTTTCAGCAGAAATAATTGTTCCAATCCGGATGTCCATAGCCGAAAATTGGTCAAAGCTGATATTGGGCTTTGATTCTTCGGGCTTCATGGCTGCCAGTTCATTGGCCTTCTTACTATCCAGCAGTCTTTTTATTTGTGCCTCAACTGCTTCGTCTTCAATCTTATCAAAAAGTAGACTCACTTCGTTCAACTGATGCCCAATTTCCAGCAAATCAGCATTTCCGGCTCTATCCCACTCAAGAATATCCAGATTCAGCATTTGAAATAACTTACCTGCACTGAATGGAAGGAAGGGCTGAGCAAGTATTGCAAGATTGGAGGTAATCTCCAATCCAACATTCAGAATTGTTTTTACCCGTTCCTCATCTGTTTTAATTAGCTTCCATGGTTCTGCATCTGCCAGGTATTTATTCCCAAGACGGGCCAGGTTCATAAATTCACTTAAGGCCTCTCTGAAACGATATTGCTCAATAGATGATGCAATCTTTGCCGGATAATCCTTTAATTCTTCCAGTACTGCCAGATCTGTTGAAGTGAGTTCAGAGCCCATCAATACTTTACCATCAAAGTATTTATGGGATAATACCAGAACACGATTAACGAAATTCCCAAAAATGGCAACCAGTTCATTATTATTACGCGCCTGAAAATCTTTCCAGGTAAAATCATTGTCTTTCGTTTCAGGTGCAGTGGCTGTCAGCACATATCGCAAAACATCCTGTTTATTTGGAAAATCCTGAAGATACTCATGAAGCCAAACCGCCCAGTTTCTGGATGTTGAGATCTTATCCCCTTCAAGATTCAAAAACTCATTTGCCGGTACATTATCAGGAAGATGATACTTCCCATGCGCCATAAGAATGGCCGGGAAGATGATACAATGGAAAACTATATTATCCTTACCTATAAAATGAACAAGTTTGGAATCGTCAGAGTACCAGTATTTCTCCCAGCTATCTTTCGGTCTAAAGGAATCATTTAAATAATAATCAGATTTCTTTACAGCACTTAAAGCTGGATCACAAAGATCCTTGGTAGCCGAGATATAGCCGATAGGGGCCTCAAACCATACATATAATACTTTACCATCAGCTCCCTGAACCGGAACTTTAAC
>CAZGWG010000024.1:19636-27182 GCA_964529165.1 uncultured Sphingobacterium sp. | reverse complement strand
CTTGTAAAAGCAACCCCAGCGACCTTCCCCTGAAGTGCCTGGTTAATATTAGAAAAAGCCTGATCCTTAATATCCTTTGCTGTCACAGAAACAACAGAACCTGTTAAATCACTCTTCTTCTGTGTACCATAACCTACTACTACAACTTCCTGAAGAGCTTCTGTACTTTGAACTAAAGTAACATCAAGACTGGTACGGCCCGACATCGAAACTTCTTTTGTTGTATAGCCTATATAAGTAAATACCAATACACTTGAACCATCAGGAACATTGATGGTATATCGACCATTTACATCTGTACTTACTCCAATAGCTGTTCCTTTCACTTTAACACTTACACCTATCAAGAATTCTCCCTTCGAATCGGTAACCTGACCTTTAACCTCAGTAGGAGGAGCTTTCTCAGTAAGTTTTTTTATGTCGATTAAGGCAGTAGGCAAAATATTAAAAGCCTTTTGCTGTACAATAATTGTGTTATTACTAATGGTATAGGTGAGTGATTGATTTGAGAAAGATTTCTCAAGCACCTCCCTCAGGGGAGCATTATTCACATTGATGCTTACCGGTTTGGCTTCGTTAATCAATGGGGTGATATACACCAGATCATAGCCTGTCTGGGTGCCGATCTCCTTTAAGACTGTCTCAAGTTTAGCGTTGTTAAATTTCAAGCTCACTGTTTGAGAGAATGATGCAGCACTGCTTATTTGAAGTAGGGCTGTGATCAATAAAACAAAAGTTAGTTTTATCATCAACAAGAGTTTTACTATGTAATCAGAAGGCCTACATATAGTTAATGAATAGAATTTCATATCTTTGCACGTTTGGGTTTAGTTAATACTTGTTCACAACAATTAAATTGGTAACCCGAATACGGTCAGGGGCGTTGCAACCGCTCCTGACTTTTTTTGTAGAATTACCATTAGCTCTTTAGTGTCTATTTCATCGCATAACAGTAATCCTCCTTCCTTCAATTTTAAAATGAACGGCATTGGTTAACTGAAGAACATTCAACACTTCGTTAATATCTTTTGATCTGGATATATTTCCTCCAAAACCCACATCTGGTATTTCACCCTTATAATTCACCTCTACGTTATACCATCTGGATATCTTTCTCATGATACTGTGTATATCTTCATCCTTAAATAAAAAATATCCGTTCTTCCATGCTGTAACTTCTTCTGTATCTGCATGAATTACTTTAGACGATTTCAAATTTGGCTGAAATTGCTGCCCGGGACTTAATAAAACAACTCTGTCTTTGTAAATAATTTTCACTGAACCTTCAATCAGTGTTGTTTTAAAAGTTTCCTCATCTGAATAAGAGTTAATATTAAACTGGGTACCTAAAACTTCTACGATCTGATCCTTTGTGATAACTTTAAAAGGCTTGTTAGGATTTTTTGCTACATCAAAATAAGCTTCACCGTTTAATTCGACCTCTCTTGTATTTCCCGAAAACAAGGCAGGAAATCTTAAAGTCGAAGCTGAATTCAGCCATACTTTACTTCCGTCAGGCAGATTAATTTGGTACTTTCCTCCATAAGGGGTTTCAATTTTATTGTAAATAACCTCCTCAGTCAATGCCTCAGGAACCGAACTTTTCTTTTTAGCAAATGAATAAAGTAACTCTCCATCTGCAGTTTTTTGAATACTCACTCCAGCCTGATTAGCTAATAAACCGTTTTTAGCATCCTCTAAAATAATTCTCGACCCATCAGAGAGTGTCAAAACCGCCTTATCCCCACCAGGTTTGATAATCACTTTTTCTTTTAATTTTTCAGATTTAGAAAAGCTGGTGCGGTGATCAATGGTTCTGTTTGCATAAAAATAGAGTCCCACAGAAAGTATGGCAAGTATGCTTGCAGCTACACTGAACTGATACCAGGCTCGGATAATATGTTTATCAGACTCCGCCTTTTGATCAAAATGTTCGGTAGCGACAATACTTTCGAACATCTTATCCTTTTCTGCATCATCCAGTGAAACGCAGCTTTTCATTTTGCGCAACTCCTGATCTATCGCAAAATTAATGTTCTCATCATCTTGCTCTGACCTTATGTAATCAAATAATTGCTCAAATTCCTCCCTGCTGATTTTCCCATCAACAAAAAGACTTAAAAGCTCATCTAATTTATTCTGATTCATTATCGCTTGTCCAAAACACAAAATGATTTATTGGTAATACACCCGAATACCAAAACAGGACTAGTCTCAGTAATTATTTATTTTCAAAAAAAATATAAGGAATAAGGTTCTTATTAATAAAGAATAGAAAATGCTTTTTGTAATTGAGTCCTAAGAGTCTTTAATGCAGAAACCAAATGATTTTTTACAGTATTCCGTGAGATGTTCAGTTCCTCTGCAATTTCGTCATAGCTAAGCTCTTGTTGCCTGCTCATTCTGTATATTAGTTGTTGCTGCTTAGGTAGATTTGATAAAACCTGTTCTGTAAATCGCTCGAGATCTTCAAGATGAACAAGCTCCTCTGTTTCATTACTGCTTATCTGAAGATTGAGCCACATTTTTTCTAATGCACTTTGAGAATTTGCAACCTGACGCAGTACATTCAGTGTTAATCGTCTGGTAATTGTATACAAATACGGAGCGATGGGATATTGAGAGTCAAGCTTATCACGGTTAATCCAAAGATTCATAAAAACTTCCTGAATAACCTCCTGACAAGGCTCCTTTTCTTTAAGAAACCTTAGACTAAAATAATAGAGTTTACTTGAATAAGAATCAAAAACTATACGAAATGCAGCCTCATCACCCTCTTTAATACGGGTAATGAGTTCAAAATCGCTAATCCGTTCTTTTTTTTGCATAAATTACAGTATACAAGCTAAATATAAAGTAAATATTGGAAATTATAATTAAAATAACCAATGATTTTAAAGTCCATGCAACATAATGATCACTAAAAAATATTTTTAACTTATTATTTTCCAATATTTTATGTATAAAAAGGAACGATTGTCATAACATTATTCTAAAAACCCGGAAATTAAACGAGTTGAATCTTCTAGTATAAATAATCTTAGATTCTCTATTTTTAGCCAAAAATGGCATATTTATCTAGAATATTATCAGCCTTATTGGTTTCTATCACTTTTGTAAAATCTCAGTTATTATCCGCTTAATGCTATTTATAAATAATTAACTAAAAATCTTAATCACCCTTTACTAATCCATTCCAATACCCCTTTATGAATTTACAATTATTAATAGTAAATATGTCTAATCAATCTATTCCTGATAATGAAATCTATTCTCGTTGAAAAGTGTTATTTAGACTCACTTACCAATATTGAAAGAAAGAAATATTTACAGAAAGTTAAACTTGTCAAACTTTTGCATGCAGAAGGTGCAAAATCAAATGCGGATATCTGTAGGGTGTTAAACATAAGTTCACCTACTTCAATAATTCTGATCAATGAATTGCTAAGTGAAGGTCTTATTGAGAAAAAAGGAAAAGGAAAATCAATTGGAGGAAGAAAGCCCGAACTATACTCACTTCAAAACAATTCATTTTATGTTCTTTGCATAGAAATGGATCGCTTCAAAACCGAGATGGCAATTTTGGATAACAATAACAATAATATAACTGGAATTAAAAGTTTTCCTCTCCGATTAACAAAAGACAAAAGTGCGATCAAACTACTTCATGAATTTGCTGAACAACTAATTAGTTCTTCGGGGATAAATACGAATAAACTGGTGGGTATCGGACTTGGAATGCCAGGACTTGTAGATTCAAATGCTGGAAAGAATTACACTTATCTGGTCAATAGTACTACTGATTCAAAAGCTTTACAGGATATTCTGGAAGAAAAATTCAATAAACCTGTCTATGTGCAAAATGACGTAAAAACCAATGCGCTTGCTGAATGCAGATTCGGCCTCGCACTTAACAAAAAAAATGCTCTGGTTTTGTTAATGGATTGGGGAATTGGTCTCGGAATTATTATGGATGGTAAACTGCAAAGTGGAATGTCGGGTTTTGCAGGTGAAATAGGTCATATCCCATTCGTAAAAGACGGTGACCTTTGCCATTGTGGTAAAAGAGGCTGTCTTGAAACGGTCGCTTCAGGAATTGCACTGGCAAGAATGGCTAAAGAAGGGATAAAATCAGGCCAAACCTCGCTTTTAAACAGCTTGTCAGAAGAAGAAATTGACCAGATCGAACCGCAGATTGTGATTGATGCCGCAAATAAAGGCGATCAGTATGCAATTAACATCTTATCTCAGGTTGGTGAGAATTTGGGAAAAGCTGTAGCGACTCTGATTCAATTGTTTAACCCAGAACTTATAATCCTTGGCGGAAAAATTGCGGAAGCAAAACAATACATTACTATTCCTATGAGACATGCAATAAATACCTATTGCATGGCCAGAATAAGAGAACATACAAAAATTGTTTTATCTGCTTTAGGTCACAGTGCTGGCATATTAGGCTCCGCTAGTATTGTAATTGAAAACACATTTGAAAGACAAATAGAACTGGCAAGCCAATAATTAGGTTTTCTATTAATTTGCTTTTAAAATTCATTTAACTAAAAAAGCCTGGCAAGATTTGCCAGGCTCCATACTCAGCATAGTCCTTTTTAGATTAATTTTTTCTCGATCAAATACTCGGCAATCTGTACTGCATTTGTAGCAGCTCCTTTGCGAAGATTATCCGCTACTATCCACAGATTCAGCGTTTTATCCTGAGATTCATCTCTACGGATTCTGCCAACAAAAACCTCATCCTTTTCATGTGCATCCATCGGCATTGGATATTTCAGGTTAGCAGGATCGTCAACAACGATTATACCTTCCTCTTTTTCTAGAATACCACGAACATCCTTCAGGTCGAATTCATTTTCGAACTCGATATTTACCGATTCCGAATGCCCTCCCATAACCGGTATGCGAACTGTCGTTGCGGTAACACGAATTGAATCATCACCCATTATTTTTTTGGTTTCAAGAATCATTTTCATCTCTTCCTTTGTATACCCGTTTTCCTGGAATACATCAATCTGCGGAATTACGTTCAGGTCAATTGGATAAGCGTAAGCCATTGGACCATCAATCCCTTTACGCTCATTCATCATCTGGTCTACAGCCTTTACCCCTGTTCCGGTAACAGATTGATAGGTTGAAACTACTACACGTTTGATTTTATACTTGTCATGCAAAGGCTTCAAAACTACTACCATCTGTATGGTAGAGCAGTTAGGATTTGCAATAATTTTATCCTGAGCACTTAATTGATTAGCATTTACCTCAGGCACGATAAGCTTTTTTGAAGAATCCATCCGCCATGCAGAGGAATTATCAATAACTGTTGTTCCTGCTTCTGCAAAACGCGGAGCATTTTCCAGAGAGGTTCCACCACCGGCAGAAAACAAGGCCACATCGGGCTTCATTGCTATAGCATCATCCATGGTCACAACAGTATACTTCTTTCCCTTGAATTCGATCTGTTTACCTGCGCTCTTTGCTGAAGCTACTGGAATCAATTCACTAACCGGGAAATTGCGCTCTGCTAAAACCTTTAACATCACCGAACCTACTAGGCCGGTAGCGCCTACTACTGCGACTTTCATTTTTAATTTTTTTTATAATTGTTAAACAAATAATAATTAGGCAAATATGGGAATTTGTTTGGGTTTTCTCCTGATTCCTTCGATTCCAACTTAATTATCCTGTCAATTGTTACCATTATTCCCATCTAAACCCCAGAATTACCGTTAATCCAAACTCACCATACCGTATACTCATTTAGTTTTCAATCAATATCTGCTCTGCATAACTTAAGTCTGTTTCCAACTGGCAGAAATGAAAAATACACTCATCATCCTTCTAATCCTATGCAGTAATTTGGGGTTCAGCCAGGTTGAGGATGATTTTTCTGATGGGAATTTCAGTGTAAACCCCGAATGGAATGGCAGCAATTCCGGGTCTGATTTTACAATCACAAACAATCGCCTAAGGTCAGCATCAACAAAAGCTTCAGGAAATTTCTATTTAAGTACCCCGAATAGCCTCGCTCTTAACTGTTATTGGGAGTTTTGGTTAAATCTGCAATTCAGTACCTCAGGGTCAAATTATGTTGATGTGTACCTGCTGTCAGACAAATCCGATCTTCAGAGCTCCTTTATCAATGGCTATTTTGTTCGTATTGGCAATACTGAAGATGAGATTAGTTTATATAGAAGATCTGGCAGTCTGGCTAGCAGCGTCCGGATTATCGATGGGATCAATGGCTCAGTAGGCTCTGGTAATAATACTATTAAAATTCGGGTAAGCCGTGACAATCTCGGGCTCTTTACCCTTGAAAGAGAAATCATTGGGACTAATTCATCTATGGTAAACGAGGGTTCATATTTTGATAATAGCTATATTAATACAACATCCTTCGGGATTTTCATTCAGCAATCAACCCCCTCTTTTTTTCAAAAACATTTCTTTGATGATTTCAGGATTGAATCACTGACAACTGATACAATAGCTCCCATTTTAAATGAGGTTTCCGTGCTTGATTCCAACACAATTGAGATCAGTTTTAGTGAAGCAATGGATAGTCTTACCGTAAAAGACAAAACAAATTTCAGTATAAGCAATTTTCCTGACACAATAATCCAAATATTTACAGAGACTGAACCTCATAAATACAAAGTTCGCCTTTCAGCCCCTTTGAATACTGGTAATTTTCTGCTAACTGTAGTAAATGTCATGGACCGAAATGGGAATAGGATTAACACCAATAACTCCTATTTATTCAACTATATAAAACCATATGATGGCAACTATAGGGACATCCTGATTAACGAAATATTTCCCGATCCTTCACCACCAATTGGACTTCCTCCAGCTGAGTATATTGAGTTAATTAATTCCAGTAATAAAACAATTTCTTTGAAAAACTGGACATTCAGTGATCCCTCAAGCACCGCAACATTAGGAAATGTAACCATTGCACCAGGATCAATTTTAATATTATGTTCAAAAACGGACACCTCTGAATTTCAAAAATTTGGCGATGTGCTTGGAATATCCCCATGGCCTGCTTTGAATAATAACGCAGATGTGCTTAAACTTAAAAACTCACAAAACAAATTAATAGATTCTTTAAGTTATTCTGATCTCTGGTACCGCAGTCCTGAAAAAAAACAGGGTGGTTGGAGTCTGGAAAGAATTGACCCAAAATCCTTGTGTGAAGGGGCGTTCAACTGGACTGCTTCATCAGATTCAACTGGTGGAACCCCAGGAAAAAAGAACTCTGCTTATGTCTTTAATTACGACCTTTTAACACTCAAAGCGGACAGTATTAATCGATTATCAGACACCTCAATTCTTGTTTATTTTAACAGACATCTCGATAAATCAACAATCCTAAAAGAAAATTTTACGGTTCTGCCCGATGCAGGAAGTATAATAAATATTATACCTGATATGGAATTTAAACAACTTAAGATCACTTTTAACAATAAGTTTTCGGCAGGAAAAACATATCATCTCACTATTTCAGAAGTAAAAGACTGTAGTGGAAATA
>CAZGWG010000024.1:0-19536 GCA_964529165.1 uncultured Sphingobacterium sp. | reverse complement strand
CATGGTATAATGATTCCAGAAAAAAACAGGGTGGTTGGAGTCTGGAAAGAATTGATGCATATTCTAAGTGCAGCGGTATTTTCAACTGGACTGCTTCAATTGACACCTTGGGCGGAACCCCGGGAAAACAAAATTCAGTGAATATCCCGAATTATGATCTGATCACTTTTAAAGTTGATAGCCTGATCGCGAAATCCGACACCATGTTATTCTTGTATCTCAATAAATCTGCTGATATGAATTCTGTCCTCCATGAAAACTTTAAATTGGATCCTGCAGCAGGTATGATCAAAAGCATCAATGAAGATTTAAGGAACCGCTTACTAAAATTTACATTCAGCAAAAAATTTGATGCAGGAAAAACATATCATCTCACTATTTCAGAAGTAAAAGACTGTAGTGGAAATACAATTCAAAGTGCTTCATCCCAGTTGAGCTTTTATTTGCCCGCTCCCCCGCCTATCCCAGCCGAGAAACCCGACACAGCTAACATCTTCATTACCGAGATCTTTACAGACCCATCTCCCGAAATAGGACTGCCCCTGGCCGAATTTGTTGAGATCTATAATCCAGGAAAGGACACGCTCAATCTGGATGGATGGAGCCTTAGCGATACCCAAACCAAAAGTACCCTTAAGAAAGTCTTGATTGCGCCAAACGAATTCCTGATCCTATGCCCTGCCGCAGATACCAGCCAATACAACGTGTTTGGTAAAACCGCAGGACTCTCACCATGGCCCTTACTTGGAAATGGCTCAGACCGCCTGATGCTGAAAAGTTCTAAAAACCGAACCGTTGACTCCATCGCCTATTCAGATACATGGTATAATGATTCCAGAAAAAAACAGGGTGGTTGGAGTCTGGAAAGAATTGACTTAACATCAGGATCCTGCCCCAATTTCTATAATTGGTCGGCCTCAAGAGATTCTTCCGGTGGCACCCCCGGAAGAAAAAATAGCATAGACCAATCTCTGAAGAGAAATCTGGAATTAAAGATTGACTCCATCAATATTTTGTCAGATAGCACTGTCAACATTTTCTTTAACCGCATCCCGGATACAACTTTCCTGAAAGCTTCAAACTTCGCTATTCTGAAGGAAATAGGGATAGCCAAAAATATAGTTATACATCCGGGATATATCGGAATAAGTCTAAGCTTCAGTAAAAAATTCCTTGAGGGGGTTCAATATACACTTCAGGCTGATTCATTATACTCCTGTTCAAAAATACTAAGTTCAGAAGCAAGTCGAAAAATCTCTTTCAGTATACCATCGATAAACGAAAAAAGTTACCCACTGATAATCTCTGAGATCTTTGCAGACCCAACACCTTCAAATGGGCTACCTGAAGCAGAATTTGTGGAACTTTATAACCCTACACCAGTTTCTGTAAAGATTGCGGGTCTAAATTTTGGCGACCAAATCAGTAACTACTCTTTTAAAGAAGGTGAAATTGCTTCCAGATCTTACCTGATTTTATGTTCAGAAAAAGATACCTTACTTTATAAATCTTATGGAAAAGTCATTGGCTTACCAATATGGCCCAATCTTAATAATGAAACAGATGTCTTAATTCTCAAAAACAATAAAGGTAAAGAAATTCATAGGGTCAGGTATGATTCAAGCTGGTACAGAGATTCAGAGAAAAGGAAAGGTGGATACACCCTTGAACTCATTGATCCCGAATCGATCTGCCTGGATTTCCAGAACTGGACAGCTAGTACAGATAGTTCGGGGGGCACTCCCGGAAAAATAAATTCAGTTTACCTGATTGATTATAAGCCAGAGGCTTTGAAATTAAACACAATAGAGGTTCTCGACAGTCTGAAAATTGCCCTGACTTTTAACAAAACAGCAGATAGCTTAAAAGCTAGCTTAAACAGCAATTATTTTTTAAACAATGGAGTAGGAAGTCCTGTAAATGTCCAAGTATACGGACCCGATTTTAAAAGGGCCATTTTAACCTTCAGAGAGCCCTTAAATAAAGGATATACCTATCGTCTGACTGCAAATAATATCAGTGATTGTAAAAACACATTGATCTCATCAGAATTCAACTCAGTTGAATTTAACATTAGCATGGATATTGGTAATAATGATATTCTGATTACGGAAATACTTTTCAATCCGAGAGCGGGAGGTGCCGACTTCGTTGAGATATTTAACAATACAGAACATTTACTTGATTTGAAAGATCTTGCCATTGCCAGAATAATAAAAGACAGTATAAATTCAATTTATCAGGTCAGCAAAAAGCAGCTATTTATTGAACCAGGTCAGTACCTTGCACTTACTCCGGATCCTTGGAATATTAAAAAGGAATATTTCGTAAAAGATACCTCCTCCATCGTTAAGATCAATCCCTTCCCGGCATTTAACAACGATGCTGGGACAGCAGTTCTTCTCAGTAAAGGGCAAAAAATTGATCAGCTCAGCTATACAGAAAAAATGCACTTTCAGCTACTTAAAACTACAGAAGGTGTGAGCCTCGAGCGCAGCAGATTAAATAGACCCAGCAGTGATCTGGGGAATTTAAGATCTGCAACATCAGCATCTGGCTATGCCACCCCCGGCTATAAAAACTCTCAATATTTAGATGATCCTGTTTATAAGGATAATTTCACACTTACTTCTAAAACATTTTCTCCAGATAATGACGGTTATGAAGATATACTGGAAGTGAATTATCAATTTCCTGTACCGGGTAAAATTGCCAATGTTTCAATATTTAATGTTCATGGAGTCTTAATCAAAAAGCTTCTGAAAAACTTCATTTTAAACAATAAAGGCACATTCGTTTGGGACGGACTTGACGAACATAATCAAACAGCTCCCGGTGGTATTTACATTTTGCATGCAGAACTTTTTGATACTAATGGATATACAGGCAAATTTAGCAGACCTTTTGTATTGGCAGTAAAATTTAAATAAATCAGGATTCGGATTTTAATGACTAAAGCATGGCAGTTTTTCTAACTTTGACAAAAACCAATTAGTATGATTGAAAAGATTGTGGTTATTGGCTCTAACGGGCAGATAGGTACAGAATTAGTCACCGAATTAAGAAGGAGCTATGGAGATGGGAATGTCATAGCCTGTGATATACGCCGACCTGATTATGACATTAAAAACGCAGGTCCATTTGAGTTCGTTAATGTCCTCGAAAAGGATATTCTGAAACAATTATTTCAGAAATATAAACCAACGCAAGTGTATTTACTTGCCGCACTTTTATCTGCAACGGGTGAACAAAATCCCAAATTAGCTTGGGATCTCAACATGAATGGCTTACTAAATATTCTTGACCTTGCACTTGAATATAAAACTGCCAAAATCTATTGGCCCAGCTCAATAGCAGTTTTCGGCCCCAATTCTCCCAAAGATCAAACACCACAATATTGTGTTATGGATCCGAATACAGTTTATGGCATTAGTAAACTTGCCGGCGAGCGCTGGTGCGAATATTATTTTCACCGTTATGGCCTGGATGTCAGAAGCATACGATATCCTGGATTGATTAGCTGGAAAGCGGCACCAGGTGGTGGAACAACAGACTACGCCATTCATATTTTTCATGATGCCCTCAGGAAAAGCAGTTATAAAAGCTTCCTTTCAGTAGAAACTGAGTTGCCAATGATGTACATGGATGATGCCATACGAGGAACTATTGAGCTGATGAATGCCCCGGCAGAAAGAATAAGTATCAGATCTTCCTATAACTTTACAGGTATGAGTTTCACACCTGAAAAACTCGCAGGGGAAATTAAGAAGCATATTCCGGATTTCAGATTGGAATATACCGATTATGATCAGCGTCAGGATATTGCAGACAGTTGGCCAAGATCAATAAATGATAGCATTGCGAGTAATGACTGGGGATGGAAGCCTGAATTTAACCTGTCTAAAATGACAGAATCCATGTTAAAAAACCTAAAAAGGTAAAATAGAAAGACTGCTAAGAAATTCAATATTTTTCTCCTGACTAAATAAAAATCAACCAAAGAGACCTAAAATTTTACAGGGACATGTATTTTAGCAGCAAAATTGATAAATTTCAGAATAAACGATAGAGACAAACAGAAGATAAAATGGGAAGAGCATTCGAGTTCCGTAAAGAGAGAAAGTTTAAACGCTGGGCTAAAATGGCCGTACAATTTACCCGTCTGGGTAAAGAGATCGTAATGGCCGTGAAAGATGGGGGATCAAATCCTGATGCCAATTCACGTCTTCGCACTGCTATGCAGAATGCAAAAGCGGTAAATATGCCAAAACACACCGTTGAAGCAGCTATTAAAAGAGCCAGTAACAAGGATGAAAGTAATTATGAGGAGATAGTATATGAAGGTTATGCTCCTCACGGAGTTGCAGTTTTGATTGAAACCGCAACGGATAATACAAATAGAACCGTAGCGAATGTTCGTAGCTATTTCAATAAGACTAATGGCACATTGGGCAAGACAGGATCATTAGATTTCATATTTACCCGTAAATCAGTTTTTAGATTTGATCCTGGAGAAATGGAGCTGGATGAACTGGAATTTGAGCTAATTGATGCCGGCCTTGAAGATCTTTATGTAGAAGTTGATGAGGCAGGAAAAGACATTGGTGTAATTCATACTTCATTTGAAGATTTCGGAAAAATGCAGAAAGCACTTGAAGAGAAAAACATTCCTGTAATTAGTGCGAAACTGGAACGTATAGCAGAGTCAACAACCGAGGTTACTGAAGAACAAGCCGCTGATGTTTTTAAATTGATTGATAAACTTGAAGAGGATGACGATGTCCAGGCTGTTTATCACAACATGGCAGAATAAATATCTTTAAAAATGACTTTTGAAGAATTTTTAACCAAAAAGAAAATTGATGCTATTCAGTTTAAAGAGAAAGAAAATGTATTTTTTTCTGAGTTTGAAAGTCATTTTCTACAGATGGGTGAAAAAAGCTTTGACTACATTAAAAAATTCTTATTTAATAAATTAAGAAGAACTTACCACTTAATAGAAGAACCAAAGATAATTAAGGTAGAAACCAAAATCGAAGATATTTCTGCTCCCTCACCTGAAAAATCAGGAACCGGGATAGCAAATCAGGGAAAGCCAACATATCTACCTCGCTTTAAGTCAACAGTAGCACAAAAAGAGGACTCTCCTGTTCAACAAAAAGCAGAAAGCGCTACTACGGCATATGTGCCCAGATTTAAAGCAGCAGTCCAGATAAAGGAACAAACTGAAGATACCGATCTTAATAAAAACCCTGAATCAGAGGAAAAACCAAAACCAGCTTATAAACCAAGATTCAAGGCACAAATTACAGTATCTGAAGAGCAGGAGCAGCCAGAGACAGCTACAGACAAAGCCGTTTCTCAACCAAATGAACAGGTGAAACCTGCTTATAAGCCCAGGTTTAAACCAGGTCTTACAAAAAAAGATCCGGATACTGAATGATATTACCTTTTGTGGGAGAATAACCAGGATAAAAACTCAGGCTCCGCAAAAGCCGGATCCCAGCTATTATGCCCCGCATCAGGATAAACTGTAAATTTTGCAGGACGGTTAAGTCTCTTCCGTTCATTAACTACATCTTCTGATTTTGAAAGGGGAACGGTTGTATCTTTTCCTCCATGAAATACCCATAATGGTATATTCTTATACCTCTTCACATTCCCGATATCATCACCTCCACAGATTGCAAACGCTGCAGCAAATGCCTTGGGTTTACGTCTCAGCATTTCAAAAGTACCCATACCTCCCATTGAAAGACCTCCCACATAAAAACGGGAATTATCTGTGTATTTTTGAGATTTCAGATAAGACAAAAGACCAAGTAAAAGCTGCATCGCTTTACCGGGGTCTCCTCCCTTCTGAAAGCCAAAACGATCTCCTGATTTGCCATCTCCAAACTTAACATTCGCCCAGAAATCATTTTTAGGGCATTGGGGAAAAACTACAATTGCAGGAAAGTCATGCCTAATATCAGATCTTAAAAAAAGCTTGCTGCCATGAGTGAGCTGTGCCTCATTGTCATTGCCCCGTTCTCCTGCACCATGAAGGAACATAAGGACAGGATATTTCTTTGAAGCATCGAAATTCTCAGGAAGCAGCATCCGGTACAAAAGGGTATCTTCACTACTGATGAAGATCTCTTTGGAAAACATTGACTTATCCTGCGCAGCAGAAAACTGCAGCATGAATAAGGCTATAATTAAAAATGAAACAAGCTTTTTCATAGTTTTTTATTAATATAATTTCTTCCTGGTATTATTTTATTTTTTCAGAAAAACAAAAAACACAGCCAGAATCAGAAAACCAAAACCCACCAGATGATTCCAGGCTATTTTCTCATTTCTGAAAAAAAACAAGGTAAATATCAGAAAGATTCCTATTGATAAAGCCTCCTGAATCATTTTTAACTCTAAAAGGCTAAATGGGCCTCCATTGCCCTTAAAGCCATACTTATTGGCAGGAACCTGAAAAATATACTCGAACATGGCAATCCCCCAACTGATCAGAATAATTGTAATAAGCCCAAGGCCCTTACCCCACTCCATATCCTTAAACTTAAGATGCCCGTACCAGGCAAGAGTCATAAAAATATTGGATATACTAAGTAGGGAAATTGTTAATATGGCTTTCAAAACATTAAACCTGAGAAAGTTCTAATTTTTGTTTGTTTACAGGCTGCGGTACCTTAACATAATAGCCTGTTCCGTCATATTCGCGCTTTCTAGGATGCGCCTGACAAAGCTCAGAACATGCACCTTCCAGCTTTTCTCCACAATCATCACACTGGGTGAAATGCTCATTACATTCCGGATTTGCACAGTTAATCATTTTTGTAGTATGCTCACCACAATTACGGCACGTAGAAATTACCTTGGGATTTACAGTGTTCACATCAACCGCTACCCGGTTATCAAACACATAACATTTGCCTTCAAAATCTTCACCTCCCGCTTCTTTTCCATACTTAATAATTCCTCCATGCAACTGATACACATTTTCAAAACCTTCATGAAGCAGCAAAGCCGAAGCCTTCTCGCATTTAATACCCCCTGTACAATAAGTTACAATCTTCTTATCCTTGTACTGAGCAAGTTCATTAATCCTTGCCGGAAAATCACGGAAATTCTCAATATCAAAAGTCACTGCATTTTTGAAACGGCCTATTGAATGCTCATAATTTGATCTTACATCCACAATCACCACATCCTCGTCATCTTTCATCTTCACAAAATCAACAGGCTCCAGATGTATTCCTGTCTTCTTTTCAGGATTGATAATGCCTGGATCGCGAAGCCCGGAGTGCACAATTTCGGCCTTGTACCGGCAATGCATCTTGATGAAAGAAGGCTCTTCCACGTCATCAACCTTAAAATCAATTTTTGAGAACCGCGTATCTGCATGGAGTGTTTCCATATAAGTTTTACAAGATTCAACGGTGCCCGAAACGGTTCCATTTAGACCTTCGTCCGCAACAATTATCCTTCCTACTAGATTTAAAGATTTACAAAACTGAAGGTGATTGGATGCGAATTGCTCCGCATCTTCTATTCTACTATAACAATAGTAGAGAAGTGTCTGGTATTTTTCCATAATTCATTGATACTGTTGCAAACAGCGTTTAATGCGATGCAAATATAAGCTGGCCAAACAAATTATGCAAGCGGGACAGCACAATACGAATCAGGGTAAATTTAGAGCCCGGTGGCAATCCTGAAACCAAAGTCGGCCTTCTTTCCTCCTAAGTAAGACCAGCCGTACAAGGCACGAAAATTCAGGTATTTAATCCCAAAATAGAATTCAGAATAAGATTTAGTAGCAGGTGTACCTAAATAATTAAATCCGGCTATCTCATTTAATTTCAATTTCCGTAAAAGCGGAAGTTTATTAAACAAAAACCCAGAAAAATTATGCTCAAAGTGCCCTTCCATATATTGATCATCAGTGCTGAAATTGTAAAAATCGAGGTATAGAAAACTATTCACTCTAGGAGTATAACCCAAAGTTCTCGTACCAACAAAATGTCTATAATCAGTAAAATAAATACTTTTAGCATTCAAAAACTTACCTGCTCCTACCCAAAAAGCTGAATGCCCCAAAAGTCCCAACTTTATATTTGATTTTGTAAGGTCGAATGATATCCTGGAATATTTTACATCAGATCCCAAAAGTCCATTTAATCCCTGTTCATAATTTATCCCCAGCAACGGGTATTTCGATGGTCTGTAAAATTTACCCGAAGGATAGCTAGCATAATCATTGCTGAAAGCATAGCTAGCCCTGAATTTAATTTTCAATGATTGATTCTCAGGAAACATTGGAAGATCAGAGCCTGGAACAAAAGGATTATTGGAAGTAAACTCTCTTCTTTTCAAATCCCTAATGGTATAATCAGAGGTATTTTGCAATGCTCTCCGGTTTGAGTACTCAGCACTTAAACTGGTTTGTATGCTCCCAAATGGCTTTAAATATGAAAAAATTAAAAATTTTGATTCGTAAATTTTGAGCAGATTAAGTTCATAGTATAATGAGTTGATTGAATTTCCAAGTTGATTAATACTCTCACTATCACTCAGGTCCAAAACATCTGAGCCAGTACTAAACATAAGCCTCCCACTCTTCAACGGGAATGAAGCAGAAAAACTCGCATACAATTTTTGACTGGACAACCCATAGCGCACTTTGCCGGTATAGCGCAGGAATTTATTGGTCAGTGAATCGATCTGCTTTGAATAAGAAACTTTGTAATTGACTCCGAAACCTTCTACTGTATTGTAAAAGAGCGAATTGATCATAGATCCAAAGTGATAATACTCCCTTTTAAATCGGTTTCGTGGGTTATAACCAGAACCAATAATGAAACTTAATGGTTTTAATTTGTTATTTGCTTTATCCAGTGAATCCAGATAAACTTTAGACTCTCGCTTTTTCGCCAAAGTCTCTTTTTTCATGTAATCAACTTCCTCTTCAACTGTCAACGGAATAGGCCTTGCCTCTTTCCAATAAGCAGTATCTTTCTTATTAACACCACTTGTAATCTTTAAAACCTCTCGGAAATCCTTTGGGTTTAGACCGGGATTCAGATCATAATTATTGTAAAGCGCAATGTAATAGCCACCAAAATTAAAGCCCAGAATACCTCCGGAAAAATCGAAACGGACAGAAGATGGCATCCAGGTTTTTGCATTTACCGGTATAAATTCTTGCTTTATTTTCAAGGTGTCAACAAATTGAATGTTAGCCTCCTTTGTCAGGTACAGGTCTGCGCTATGTATCCTCCAGCTATCCTCGAGAATATAAATCACCCCTCTGAAAACAGGATCCGCCGGGCGTTTAGGTATCAATTCGATCTTATTAATCATCTGACCATTTTCAATACTTGTTCCGATTAATCTGTACCGGTAATAAAACAACGCATTGTCTGCTATGGGCGAGACAAATGGGCGCCCACTCAATCCCTCCATTTCAAGTAAATTCTGATAAAAATTGATTCTAATATCAGAAGCACGATTAAAACTGAAAGCACGATTGCTACCCGAGACCTTTGAAGAGATCATCTCCTCTCGGTACTTTTCGGGTTTCATGTAACTTAATTTCGATTCAGATTCAGAAAGGTAAAGAATTCCCTTTCGGTTTGAATCTAGTCCAATTTGCTTACCTAAATCATCTATGCTCCTACCTAGAAATTTTTTAGGAGCCCCAAGTAATTTCTGCATTCCTTTGATATATACTTCTGCAGTATATTCATCAGTTTCATTTAAATAGTAATTTCTCTCTCTGATTGCATTTCTGATAACCTCATAGGCAGGATCTTCCGAATAAGCCCTTATGACAACATCCTTCAGTTCATAAACCGCCTCAGTAAGAATGACAGAAATGAGCTGATCAGATGCAAGATCCAAATCCCGGATTTCCTGGTTAAATCCGATGGCTTTAAATATTATTGAATGTCTTCCCGGATTTAATTTAAGCTGATACTCCCCTTCGCTATTTGCGGAAGTTCCGGTAGTAGTATTCATTTCATACACGCTGGCAAAGGATACAGGGAGTCCTTTCGCATCAGTTATCTTACCTCTAAGAATTATTTTCTGAGCAAATAGATCATTGGAAACCATTGATAGCAACAGAAGTAGGACAAGTAGCCTCATTTATCTTTTCTTACAAAGATGGCAATAAAATGATTAGACATTCTACAATGCTATAAATTTGACTTTGTCAGGGACTAGTTTCAAAGGGAGGAAGCTGAAAGTCCTGAGAATTCGTAATTTTACACAGTCAATTTAACCAATTATGTATAAGACCCTTCAACCATTAGTACAGAAAGAACTTGAGGATATAGAAAAAGCCGGTCTATATAAACGTGAGCGTATCATTATAACTCCTCAAGGGGCTGATATTAAAATTCAGGGCGGACAGGAAGTAATCAATTTCTGTGCAAACAATTACCTTGGGTTGGCTGC
The DNA here is from genome assembly GCA_964529165.1 of uncultured Sphingobacterium sp. Classification (GTDB taxonomy): domain Bacteria; phylum Bacteroidota; class Bacteroidia; order Sphingobacteriales; family Sphingobacteriaceae; genus Daejeonella. The sequence continues at coordinate 9,078 of CAZGWG010000024.1, read as the reverse complement.
TCATCCTGAAGTAATTGAAGCTGCAAAAAAAACACTTGATACCCATGGTTTTGGAATGGCTTCAGTACGATTTATATGCGGCACCCAGGATATTCATAAAGAATTGGAAGAAAAAATCTCAAAATTTCTGGGCACAGAAGATACTATATTATATGCGGCAGCTTTTGATGCGAACGGAGGTATATTTGAACCTCTATTTGATGAACAGGACGCCATTATTTCTGATGCATTAAATCATGCTTCCATTATTGACGGAGTTCGTTTGTGTAAAGCGCAACGGTACCGCTACAACCATGATGATATGACAGATCTTGAGGGGAAATTAAAAGAAACACAGCATTTACGTCACCGCATCATTGTAAGTGATGGATCTTTCTCAATGGACGGAACAATTGCACAACTGGATAAAATATGTGACCTGGCCGACCAATACAATGCATTGGTTATGATCGATGAATGCCATTCATCGGGTTTTTTAGGTAAAACCGGCCGTGGAACTCATGAACATCATGGTGTGATGGGCAGAGTGGATATCATCACCGGAACTTTAGGTAAAGCATTGGGCGGAGCATCCGGAGGTTTTACTTCAGGGCCTAAAGAGATCATTAATCTGCTCAGACAACGCTCAAGGCCTTATTTATTTTCAAATACTCTGGCACCTTCAATTGTTGGAGCTTCGATTGCCGTTCTTGATATACTTGAGAAAAGCACCGAATTACGTGACAAACTTGAAGAAAACACTCTTTATTTCCGGGAGAAAATGACTGCAGCAGGTTTTGATATCAAACCAGGAACGCATCCAATTGTCCCAATTATGTTATACGATGCAAAACTCTCACAAGATTTTGCGGCAGAATTGTTAAAGGAAGGCATTTACGTGATCGGCTTTTACTTTCCGGTAGTTCCAAAAGATAAAGCGCGTATCAGAGTACAATTATCTGCTGCACATACTAAAGAACATTTAGATAAAGCTATAACTGCGTTTATAAAGGTTGGAGTAAAACTTGGAGTACTAAAAAAATAAAACAGATAAGAAAGGGTTTGTAGCTCTTTAAATATGATTAACATGCAAGAAAAAATTAATCAATACGCATCAGAAATAAATTCATTTCAACCCAAAAGCAATGACGAACTCGAATCATTCAGAATTCGCTTTCTGGGTACAAAGGGTATTATTAAAGATCTTTTTGAGTCGTTCAAAACAGTTTCAGCAGAAGAGAAACGGATTCTGGGTAAGGTACTGAACGAATTTAAACAAATGACTGAAGCCAAATATCAGGCATTAAAGGAAAGCTTAGAAACTGTTGAGAAAAGTTCTGATTCTGAACTTGACCTTACCCTTCCGGGTCAGGGATTCGAACTTGGAGCACGTCACCCCTTATCTCTGGTTAGGAAAGAAATTATTGAAATTTTTAAAAAGCTTGGATTCAATGTAGCCGAAGGTCCTGAGATTGAAGACGACTGGCATAATTTTTCGGCACTCAATTTCCCCGAAGAGCATCCTGCACGGGATATGCAGGATACCTTCTTTATTAAAAAAGGGGGTGAAAAAGGAGACATTGCATTACGTACTCATACCTCTTCTGTACAAGTCCGAATGATGGAAGCCGGCAAACCACCTTTCCGCGCTATTATGCCCGGCAGGGTCTATCGTAATGAAGCTATCTCTGCTAGAGCACATTGCTTTTTTCATCAGGTTGAGGGTTTGTATATTGATGAAAATGTATCATTTGCTGACCTGAAACAAACCTTATTTCACTTTGTCCAGGAACTATTCGGAGAAGGTACAAAGGTAAGGTTCAGACCAAGTTATTTCCCTTTTACAGAACCTTCGGCCGAAATGGATATCTCTTGCTCAATTTGTAAAGGTGATGGCTGCCAATTCTGTAAGCACAGTGGCTGGGTTGAAATTCTGGGATGTGGCATGGTCGATCCAAATGTCCTGGAGAACAGTAATATCGATAGCAACAAATTCACTGGCTATGCTTTTGGAATGGGCATCGAAAGGATCACCAACTTAAAATACCAAATAAAAGATCTCCGGTTATTTTCAGAAAATGACATCCGCTTTTTGAAACAATTTCAATCAGAAATGATCTGATGAAAAAAGGTATCATAATAGCGTTAGGTCTTTTTTCTTTGCTTTCCTGTACAAAGGATGGCTTGGACAGAATTCCTGAAGCCTATGTAAATTATAGAGTAACCATTCAGGAGTTTAACATTAAAAATAAAAATGGCCTGTTGCTGGTCAATAAAATGGATAACACAGGAGTATCCGGGCTTATTATTTACCGCAGGGCAGATAATGCTTATGTAGCCTTTGACCGTTGCAGTTCTGTTAATCCGTCAAATAGATGTGCAGTAGTCCCGGATGACCCAAACCTGACGGTCACCGATCCCTGCAGCGGAGCAAAATTTTCATTATTTGACGGTTCACCTGTGAAAGCCCCTGCTAAAAGACCCCTTAAAGAATATAAAGTAATTATTAGTAATTTTGAAATCTCGGTATTGAACTGATATGGAAGTCGATAAAATAAAGGAAAGTATAAAAAAAGCAGCTCAGGATTTGTTCCGAAAATATGGCTACCATAAAACAAGTGTAAATGAAATTGCCAAGCGTGCAAAAATTGCCAAAGCAACCATTTATAAATATTTTGAAAGTAAGGAATTGCTGTTGCAGGCAATCTTAATGGAATATATTCAGCAAAGTGTTCATGAAATTATTCATAATTCATCAGAAGATCTGGACGAAGAAGCATACCTGAGTATGATTATCCTTAAAACCAGTCGCTTGTCCTATACAGTTTGTAATGAATTCATTGGCTGGGAATTTATACGTGAGTCAGCTAACTCACAGGAGTTTCTAAAAACACTCTCCGATGATCTTGAGAACCTGCTCATCCAATCTTTCAACCAAACACAGTTATTCAAAGCTGATGACTATATAGAACGCCTCCGTTTTTTGATTAAAGCCAGTAAGAGTATCGTTTTCTCGTTCGCTTTCACTTCAGTAAGCGATTCAGACGTCCGCAAAAATTTTATTTCCTTTCAAAAAGAGATTCTTCCGTACTTAGTTAAGGCGGCCGTCAAATAAATCCTGGTTTTTCTTTTGCTTTTGTAGACTTTAAGTAAAATAACACTTAACTCCTGTACCGATTTGGTTTTTGGTACAAATTTTAATATTTTGCTGATATTAAAAAAACCAATTATCATCCATGAGCCGTGAAATTTTAATTTTGTCCGATTTAATCGATGAGCATTTTGAATTTTAGTTCCTGATTTAGATTCTCCAGGATATTTTATTCATAAAGCTAATTCATCAGATTCGAACCAGCTTTAAGCATGGTTCCTGCAGATCCTGCGCCAATATATTTTCCTCTCCACTTTCCTAACATAAAAATCTTTAATTTTGCCGCTCATGAAAAAAATTCCGGCCGACAAAAAAATTTTGAAGAATATACAGGTAATTGACATTGCCGAAGAGGGTAAGGGGATAGGCAAATCAGACGATTTGGTTATCTTCATTGAAAAAGCCGTTCCGGGTGACATCGTTGATGTAGAGTTATTAAGAAGGAAGAAAAAATTTTATGAGGGTAAGATTCTTAATTTCGTCAAACCTTCTGAACATCGTACTGAGCCGTTTTGCGATCATTTTGGTGTATGTGGGGGTTGTAAATGGCAGCATCTTAGCTATGATGCACAACTGGAATTTAAACAGAAGAGCGTGAGTGATGCCTTACAGAGACTGGGAAAAGTTGATGTATCTGAGATGGAACCAATTCTGGGTTCTTCAGAGTCGAGATATTACAGAAATAAACTAGAGTACACATTTTCAGATAAGCGTTGGCTGACCGATGGGGATATGCGAAGTGATGAAACTATGGAAATGAATGCCCTTGGCTATCACATTCCCGGACGTTTCGATAAGATTCTTGACATTGACCATTGCTATCTGCAGGCAGATCCTTCCAATGAGATCAGAAACAAAGTGAGGGAATATGCACTTAGGACTGGGATTTCTTTTTACAATTTAAAAAATCATGAGGGAGCACTCAGAAACCTCATCATTCGCACATCAAGCACAGGTGAATTAATGGTGATTGTTGTATTCGCTTACGCAGATGATGAGCAGATTAATGGAATGATGAAATTCATAGCGTCAGAATTCAAAAGCATCAACTCGCTACTCTATATAGTCAATCATAAAAAGAACGATACAATATTCGACCAGGACATTCATACCTATGCAGGAACAGACCATATCTTTGAGAATATGGGTGGACTAAAATTCAAGATTGGTCCGAAATCCTTTTACCAAACCAACTCAGCCCAGGCTTTTGAACTCTATAAGATAGCTCGTGATTTTGCAGAATTTAAAGGTGATGAACTCGTTTACGACCTCTATACCGGTGCGGGCACAATCGCCAACTTCATTGCGGGAAAAGTTAAAAATGTAGTTGGCATCGAGTATGTCCCTACCGCGATTGAAGATGCAAAAATCAATTCTGAAATAAATGGAATTAAAAACACCAGCTTCTTTGCAGGTGACATGAAAGATATCCTTAATCAGGATTTTATCAAAACCCATGGCAAACCTGATGTAGTAATTACTGATCCTCCTCGTGCCGGAATGCATCCAGATGTAGTCAAACGATTGCTGGAAATGGAGGCTGATAAGATAGTTTATGTAAGCTGCAATGCCGCAACACAGGCAAGAGACATTGAATTACTCAAAGAAAAATATGAAGTAGGTAAAATCAAACCAGTAGATATGTTTCCACATACTCAGCATGTGGAAAATGTAGTACTGCTTACATTAAAAGGATAGATAAAAAGCCCGGTGAATCATTTTAACCGGCACATCAAATTATATTGCAATGGAAATAAAAGACCTCTTAAATCCTGAAGAGAGCAGTGAAGGCAATAATAAGCCTAAGGAAAGTCCACTGAAAAGCCTTGAAACTGATCTCAGGTTTTATAGTGAATCGGTCAAAGAAGTAGCCCTTGAGATAATGGTAGAAGGTATTTCAGAATTCCCGATTTTCGTTGCCCATCAGCATGAAGTAAAATTAGGCGAACCAATTCTGGATAGAAACGAACTAAATACAGGCTGGAGTATTCATGCTTCTACGATAGAAGAGTTTTCTGAAAAAGGTCTTATTCAAGCTGATAAAAAGGACAGGTTCATTAAGCAATACAAAGACCCCTATAAATTTATGTGTGTGTTTGTGATTGTTCCTGAAGGTGCTAATTTTATTTTCTTTCCATATCAATAGAATAAGACTTTAAATAAACTCTTAAATAATTTAAGCCAATAAATACCAGGGTTTGCACAGGAATATGTAATTTGAATCGAAATTTGAGAACAAAATGGCTGTTAAAAAATTACTGATACTCAATAAAACACAGATCAAACAAAAGATCGACCGAATGGCCTATCAGATTCTGGAGGATAACCTGAATGAAAAGGAAGTTGTCCTTGCAGGCATCATAGATCAGGGCTATATCATTGCCAAACGCCTGAAAAAAGTAATTGAATCTATTTCAGAGATTAAAATCACTCTAATGAAGGTTGATATTGATAAAGACAGTTCCCATCTTCAGGCCAGCTCAGATATTGACGTCAGTTCAGTGAAAAACAAAGTCGTTATTCTGGTTGATGATGTACTGAACAGTGGCCGTACATTAGCCTACGGACTTGGAGTATTCATCGATATCCCCTTAAAAAAATTAAGAACCTTAGTTCTGATTGATCGCAGTCATAGGAATTTTCCAATTTCTTCTGATTTTACCGGTCTGGAAATGTCTACACTCGTCAAAGAACATATTGAGGTCATGCTGGATGATAAATCGAAGGATGATGCCGTTTATTTGAGTTAATCTGAGTTCGGGACCTGGCACCTATTAAATGATTAGTCTCGTACCCTTCACCAAGCATTATCGAACCGGTACGGAGGCAGTACCGTACAGGATATCAACCGGACAATGAGCGGTCTTCAAGCGGTAAATAAGCGGTGGGCAAGCGGCCTTCAACTGGTAAATGAGCGGTGTACAAGCGGTAAATGAACGAACATTCAGCAATGCTTAAACATCCCCTAGGCAAACAAGCTCAGTGCTTCAGATAAATTTTACCCTAAATTCAAATAGAAGGATAATCTTTCGGCTGTTAGGTCACTTGCGCTAACCACATACTTAGCCTGATTATAGAATTCTTCACGCTCCTGAAGCTTTCTGCTTATAAAATCAATCAGTTCATCACCCTTAAGATGACGGATCAAAGGGCGATCAGTTTTTGAATGCTCAAGTCGGCTTGCCAGTGCCTTTGGCGGCAAAGAAAGATAAGCTACCAATCCGTTCTTATTCATCCATTCCATATTATCTCCAAAGCAAGGTGCACCGCCTCCTGTCGCGATGATAACACTCTCAGGGAATTCAGTTTTTTGCAAAATATCCCGCTCCAATTCACGAAAAGCTACTTCGCCATGGAGTTCAAAATAATTAACAATACTCATTCCTACCTTAGATTCAATTAATTTATCGAGATCGATGAATTCACATTTTAAATAATTAGCTAGTTTTTTTCCAATGGTTGTCTTTCCACTACCCATAAATCCAATCAGGAATACCTTCATAAAATTCTTTCTCCTTAAATATTTGACCACAGAGTAAATAACATCTGCTATTGCATTAAGCTATTGATAATTAAACTATTTCCTGTTCCGTTTTTTGGAATGAGGAATAGGGAATGGAACTAAATGCTGTTACATTTTCTGTCTCCTTTTCCCCAATTTCCTATTTTCTATTCCCTATTCAACACTAAAATATTCCTTCGACAACTCCTCATAATCTGGCAAATTATGAAAGTGCCATTTATTGACAACTACCCCATTTCTCAACAATAACACTCCGGGATTTGCCCTGACCATACTTTTCAATGGAATGGCATCTGCATAAAATATCTCCATTACCAGCTTGTTTCTTTTGCTGAAAGCCTCAGCATCCTGTGCAGAATTAGAGGTGAGAAATACGGTCCGGATATTGAAATTCTCTGCTGCATTGATAGCAATCGCATTCAGATTACCAATCCCCACCAAATCTGTTCTCGAAAGGTCATAAGCTACAATCACCAGATTATAATAAGGATTTTCTAGGATCTCAGCGTTATAATCTGTTCCCTGACTATCAGTAATCTTCAGATCTTTAATCTTAACTTCAAATCCTTTTTTTATCAGCTTACTTTCAGGATCTCCTATAATTTCCCAGTTCTTATCCTTCCAGATCCCAGAACTCAGATATTCTTTATCGGTTAAAGATTTTGTCTCGCCTGTACTCTTATTTTTTAGTGTATAAGTAATCTGATAGACATCCTGCGGTGCTCCAGGAGGCATAATCATTAATTCCGGGATATTATTCCCGATTTTATAAGGTAGAAAATCAAGGATAGGCAGGAAATTGTAGGTATACAAACCAAATCCCAGGGAAATTAAAACAACAATGCCTGTAATCCATTTTTGGAGTCTTTCACTGTTGATCAAAGGCCTGACTTCATTACGCTTCTTATAGATATAGAGGATCATAATCAGCAAGACAATATCTTTGGAGAAAGACTCCCAAGGGCTCAGCGGAATAGCATCCCCAAAGCAACCACATGATGTAACTACCTTAAAAAAGGCCGAATAGAATGTTAAAAAGGTAAAGAAGATGATTACTAACAATAAACCTAGAGCAACATTTCTTGAGCGGATACCGAACAGAAGCAATGCCCCGAGAACAATTTCCAGAGTACAAAGTAAAATAGCAAATGAACTGGCATAATCATTCAGGAAGGTTATGTGAAAAACTTCAAAATACTCCTGAAGTTTATATCCGAAACCAAGCGGATCATTTGCCTTGATTAATCCTGAAAAGATAAACAGTAGTCCAACAATCGACCTAAGCAAATGTAATAAGGCATTTTTCATTGGTATATAGTTTATTTAAAACTCCCTATGGCGGGATTGAATTAGCTATTGTTCATGTTTTTTGAGTGGGAAGCATACTGCCTGATTGAAATCCGATCTCAAGTTTTAAAATCAGGAGGAGCCAAAATATATTCCTATCAGACCGGGTTCTTAAAGACCGAGTTTGATCAATGCAAAAACAGAATAATTAAGCATATCCTGATAATTCGCTCTAACCCCCTCAGAAGCAAGTGTTTGTCCGGCATTATCTTCTATCTGTTTTACACGTAGAATCTTCATCAAAATAAGATCAGTCAAGGAACTGATCCGCATATCCCTCCATGCCTCTCCATAATCGTGATTTTTGGCAAACATAAGCTCTTTAGTCTCGTTTACCTTTTTATCAAAATACATCTCTACCTCATCAAGCGGGAGTTCAGTCCTCTCATCATTTTCGAGATCCAATTGCATCATTGCAATGATACAATAGTTAACGATACCAATATATTCTGAAGTAATATCCTCCCCAACCTTAGAAACCTTTTTTTCTTCAAGGGTCCGGATGCGCTGAGCTTTAATGAAGATTTGGTCAGTTATAGATGATATCCTGAGAATACGCCATGCAGTGCCATAATCGCTACTTTTCTTTAGAAAAAGTTCTCTGCAAACTTTAATGACACTATCGTACTCTGTTGAAGTTTTATTAATCAAAGCCTTAATTTTTCATTTGTTAGAACCATGAATTAATCGGTATTTTGCCAGTACATGGCGGGTAAAAATACAGTTTTTCAGCAAAAATCTACGTTAAATGTTAGGGGAACACTCCTCGATCTCTCAAAGCCTAAAATTATGGGCATTCTTAATCTCACACCTGATTCCTTTTATGATGGGGGTAGAAATAATAAGCTGCATAATGCCTTAAAAAAAACTGAACAAATCTTATCAGAAGGAGCTGATCTGATAGATATTGGTGCCTATTCGTCGCGCCCCGGTGCCGAACACATCTCTGAAAAAATAGAATCTGAGCGTCTCATCCTGGTTTTGAAAGCAATTGTAGAAGAATTTCCTGAGGCAATGATTTCAATTGATACCTTCAGATCCGAAATTGCCAGAATGGCTGTGAACGAAGGAGCGGGAA